>JAFZAM010000001.1 GCA_017557265.1 Oscillospiraceae bacterium
CGGCTCCACCTTCGGCGGCAACCCCGTCTCCTGCGCCGGCGCGCTCAGCGTCGTCGGGAGGCTGACGGACGAGTTCCTCGCCGGAGTCGCCGCCAAGGGCGAGTACATAAGATCGCGCCTCGCCGGCGCGGAGGGCGTCGAGGGCGTGTCGGGGCTCGGGCTCATGCTCGGGATAACCTGCTCCAAGCCGCTCGCGGAGGTCTCCGCGGCGTGCCTCGAAAAGGGGCTTTTGACCCTCACGGCAAAGACGAAGCTGAGGCTGCTCCCGCCGCTGAGCATAAGCGACGCGGAGCTCGCCGAGGGCATGGACAGACTGCTTGAAGCGCTCAAGTGACAGGAGGAACGACATGAAGCATTTTCTCAAGCTCGGCGACCTGACGCCCGCGGAGATAAACGAGCTGCTCGCGCTCGCCGACCAGCTCAAATTCGAAAAGAAGCACGGCATCGCGCACCCGCGCCTCGCGGGCAAGACGCTCGGCATGATATTCCAGAAGTCCTCGACGAGGACGCGCGTCTCCTTCGAGGTCGGCATGTATCAGCTCGGCGGCGCGGCGCTGTTTCTCAGCAGCCGCGACCTGCAGATAGGGCGCGGCGAGCCCGTGCAGGACACGGCGCGCGTGCTCTCGCGCTATCTCGACGGCATCATGATACGCACGTTCGAGCAGGCGGAGGTCGAGGCGCTCGCTGAGTACGGCTCCATCCCCGTCATAAACGGCCTGACCGACTACTGCCACCCCTGCCAGGTGCTCGCCGACCTCATGACCATACGCGAGCACAAGGGGACGCTGAAAAACCGCCGCCTCTGCTTTATAGGCGACGGCAATAACATGGCAAATTCCCTCATCGTCGGCGGCATAAAGACCGGCATGAGCGTATCCATAGGCTGCCCGGACGGCTATAAGCCCGACGCCGCCATCATGGAGTGGGCCGCGGCCAACGGCGACTTTACCTGCACGAGCGACATCTTCGCCGCCGCCGAGGGCGCCGACGTCGTCTATACCGACGTCTGGGCCTCCATGGGGCAGGAGGGCGAGGCCGCCAAGCGCGCCGAGGCCTTCGCCGGCTATCAGGTCAGCGCCGAGCTCATGGCGCGCACCAACCCGGGCTGCATGGTGCTCCACTGCCTGCCCGCGCACAGGGGAGAGGAGATCACCGACGAGGTCTTCGAGGCTCACGCGAACGAGATATTCGACGAGGCGGAAAACCGCCTCCACGCCCAGAAGGCCGTCATGGTCAAGCTCATGGAGAACAAATAAAAGCAATAAAAAGAGCGGAGGCGCTCCCGGAAAGGGAACGCCTCCGCTTTTTTATGCTCGGTTACTTCCACGCAAACGTCACAAGGCCGTAGACATAGAGGAATATGACGACCACGGGGACGACGAAGCGGAAGATGGGCTTCATCCAGTTCTTGACCTTCATGCCCTTGCCGGCGTTGGCCTCGGCCAGGAAGTTGTCCCAGCCCCAGCCGAACTTGTTGCAGCAGAAGAGCGCGAAGACCAGCGCGCCTATCGGCAGCAGGTTGGTCGAGACGATGAAATCCCAGAAGTCCAGCCACGCGCTGCCCTCGGCGAAGGGCTGGAAGGAGAACTTGCTGTAGCCCAGGGCGGTGGTCAGGGCGAGCAGGAAGATGACTATGCCGCAGATGATGCTGCCCTTCGGGCGGGACCACTTCGTCTTCTCGCGGACCATCGCGAGGATGTTCTCGAAGACGGCGAGCTCCGTGGACATGGCGGCGAAGACCATGAACAGGAAGAACAGCGCGCCCCACCAGCGGCCGCCGGGCATGTTGTTGAAGACGGTCGCCATCGTGTTGAAGAGCAGTCCGGGGCCGGCGCCGACCTCCATGTTGTAGCTCGTGCAGGCGGGGAAGATGATGAGGCCGGCCACGAGGGCGACGACGGTGTCGAGGATGATGACGTTGACGCTCTCGCCCATGAGCGAGCGCTCCTTGCCGACGTAGCTGCCGAAGATGGCCATCGAGCCTATGCCGAGGCTCAGCGTGAAGAACGCCTGATTCATCGCGCCGACGACGACGCTGCCGTTTATCTTCGTAAAGTCGGGCACGAGGTAGAACTTCAGGCCCTCGGCGGCGTTGGGAAGCGTGCAGCTGCGCACGGCAAGCACTATCATCAGCACGAGCAGTATCACCATCATGTACTTCGTGACGCGCTCGAGGCCGCCCTGCAGGTTGAAGCAGAGTATGCCGAAGCCGACGACGACGGCGATGGCGAGGAAGATGACGTTGACGCCGGGGTTGGTTATCATCTCGACGAAGCCGAGGCCGACGTTCTTGCCCGTCAGGAACATCCAGAAGTAATAGATCATCCAGCCCGTGACGACCGTGTAGAACGCCATCAGCGCGACGTTGCCGAGCAGGGCGAACCAGCCGTGTATGTGCCACTTCGCGCCCGGCTTTTCGAGCTTCTGGTACATGCCGAGCGGGCTCGCCTGAGAGGCGCGGCCCATCGCGAACTCCATGACCATGACCGGCAGACCCAGCACGAGCAGGCAGATTATGTAAACCAGCACGAAGCCGCCTCCGCCGAACTGACCCGTCATCCACGGGAACTTCCAGACGTTGCCGCAGCCGATGGCGCATCCCGCGCTGAGCAGGATAAAGCCGAGCCGGCTCGCAAGATGCTCGCGGTTCTTATCCATGATTAGATCCTCCAATACTCTTTATCTGTGCCGCTTAGGGCTTTCCCGGGGCGGCTGATTTACGTATTTTTGTCGGTCTGATGCGTCTTTTTGAGATTGCCGGTCTTCTCGCTGCGCTTGCGCAGCTCGGCGGCGATGTCCTCGGGCGTTATGCCCGTCTGCACCATGAGGACCGTCAGGTGATAGAGCAGGTCGCTCATCTCGTAGACGAGCTCGCTCTTGACGCCGTTTTTCGCGGCGATGATGGTCTCGGCGCATTCCTCGCCGACCTTCTTGAGTATCTTGTCGAGCCCGTTGTCGAAGAGATAGCGCGTGTAGGAATTCTCCGAGGGGTGCTCCTTGCGGTCGATGGCCGTCTCGTAGAGCGTTACAAGAGCTTCATCCATTTTCGTTTCCTCCCAGATCGATGTCGTTGAAAAAGCAGCTCTCGCTGCCGGTGTGGCAGGTGGGTCCGTCCGGCCTGCACTCAAGCAGCAGCGCGTCCGCGTCGCAGTCGTACTTCGCGCGAACGACGTGCAGGAAATTGCCGGAGGTCTCGCCCTTGTTCCAGAGCTTTCGGCGGCTGCGGCTGAAGAACCATACCGTCCCCGTCTCGAGCGTCAGGCGCAGGCTCTCGGCGTTCATGTAGCCGAGCATGAGGACCTTCCCGGACTCGGCGTTCTGGATTATCGCGGGGACGAGCCCCGCCGCGTCATACTTTATGTCAACCAATTTCCCGGCCTCCTATACGCGCATGTTGACGCCGTTTTCGGCGAGGTAGCGCTTGAGCGCGCCTATCTCGACCTCGCGGGAGTGGAATATCCCCGCCGCGAGCCCCGCCTGGCAGTCCGTCGTCCGGAAGAGCTCGAGGAAGTCCTCGCGCTTTCCCGCGCCGCCGGAGGCGATGACGGGGATGGAGACGCGCGAGCAAATTTCATTCAGCAGCTCGATATCGAAGCCGCCGCGCACGCCGTCTGTGTCCATGCTGTTGACGACGAGCTCGCCCGCGCCGCGCTTTTCGCCCTCGACGGCCCATTCGAGCGCGTCTATCTCCGTGTCGACGCGGCCGCCCTTGACGAAGATGTGAAAGCCCGTCCCGACGCGCTTGACGTCCATCGAGAGGACGACGCACTGCGAGCCGTACTTCTCCGCGCCCGCGTCGATGAGCGAGGGATCGCGCACCGCGCCGGAATTGACGCTGACCTTGTCCGCGCCGGATTTGAGCACGCGGTCGAAGTCGTCGAGCGAGTTTATGCTGCCGCCGACCGTGAGTGGGATGAATATCTCGCGCGCGGTGCGCCGGAGTATGTCCGCGAAGAGCGGGCGGCCC
>JAFZAM010000047.1 GCA_017557265.1 Oscillospiraceae bacterium
ATGGCGACCCGGAACGGGCTCGAACCGTCGACCTCCAGCGTGACAGGCTGGCGTTCTAACCAACTGAACTACTGGGCCGTATCGCTTGCCTCGAAGCTCGGCAGAAGGCTTGAAGGAGATCCCGCCAAGCCTTCCGAAAAGCTTGGTGGGAACAACAGGGCTCGAACCTGTGACCCCATGCTTGTAAGGCATGTGCTCTAACCAGCTGAGCTATGCTCCCCCGAACAAACCCCATGATCAACATCTGCTGTTCTTGGCGGCGAGATGTATTCTACAATACGGGCCTTGATTTGTCAACAACTTTTTTGCTTTTTGAAGAAAAAACGTTTTACGCGCGTTTGCAGACGAAAACGAGCCTCGTCCCCTCCCCGTCCGCGAGCGCTCCGGGGTACCCGTCGAGGGTCTTTTCGACGGAAAAACCCGCCTCGGCGAGCGCTTCCGAAAGGAACTCCGGAGAGTGGAAAAACTCGACGTGCTCCTCCTTCGAGCGCGACCAGAGCTTTCCCGCGCTGGCGAAGACGTCCATGTCGATGAGGCACTCCTCCCCGTCGAAGCGGCAGCGCCAGACGCTGAGCGCGCCCTCGCTCTCGCTGGCGAAGACCCGCCCGTCCATCGAGCGGAACCTCTCGAGAGTATTGACGTCAAATATAAAAACGCCCCCGGGCGCGACGAAGAGCCGCAGTCGGCGGAGCGTCTCGCGCAGAGCGTCCGCGTCGAGGTAGTTTAACCCGTCGAGCGTGCATACGGCGGCGTCCACCGTCCCGTAGAGGTCGAGCTCCTGCATGCTCTGCCCGAGCAGGAGCGGCCTTACGCAGCTTTCGGGAAGCGCGGCGCATTTTTGCGCGGCGACGGAGAGCATGTCCGGGGATCCGTCCGTCCCTATGGTCTCGAAGCCGCGCTCCGCGAGGAGGCACAGCAGCGACCCCGTCCCGCAGGCGAGATCGAGCACCGTCTCCACTTTGCGCTCCGCGAGCGCGAAGAGGGATACGCAGCTCGCCGCCAGCGCCCCGTAGTCGACCTCGCTCTGCAGTCCGTCGTAGCTCGCCGCGAGGCCGCGGTAGGCGTTCACTTGTCCTCTTTCTCCCCGTCTTCCTTCATGCGCTCGAATACGAGAGCGTAGCCGCCCGTACCGGTCTGAAGGCTCCTGTTGACGCGGCTTATGATGGCGCTGGAGGCGCCGGTCTTGGCCATGATGTCGCTGTATATCTTGTCCAGATACAGCAGGTGCGCGACCTCGAACCGCTGCTCCATGGCAAGTATCTCGCTGATGCTGCAAAGGTCGTCGAAGAAGGCCTTGCACTCCTCGACCGTCTTGAGCTCGAGGATGGCTTTATACATATTAAGATTGCGTTCTTTCTGATAATTCTTTCTCATTTGACAGCCTCCGACTTGAATTGTATATAATACTATAACATTAAATCGCAAAAGTAAAGAGATTTAATCATTATTCTCGTTGTAAAGGCGAAAACCTTATGCTATAATCCTTTTAACACGAAAGGCGGTCAATCCAGATGCTTTTTAGACACAGAAAACTGCTCTGCGCCGCGGCGGTCATCCTCGCCTGCGCGCTGCTCGCCTCCTGCTCGGCTCACGTCTCGAGAAAGCCCGAGCCCACCAACGGCAACGATTTCATAGACCTCGCCGGCACCTCCTCCCCCGCTCCCGGCGGCACGGACGAGCCGGCTCCCTCCGGCGACCCCACGGATACCCCGGCGGACGAGCCCTCCCCCGAGCCCATTGAGACCCCGGAGCCGACTCCGGAGCCCTATTCCGTCGTCCTGCGCGAGACAGAGGACATGGGTCAGGAATACCTCGACAAGATAATCTTCCTCGGCGACTCGACGACCTACGGCCTCAAGTACTACGCCGTGCTCAGCGGCGGCAAGGAGACGCAGCAGGTCTGGACGCCCTCGAGCGGCACGCTGACGCTCTCTTATCAGGGCTTCGCGACGATCGTCTATCCGCCGACCGGCGAGGAGATACCCATCCGCGACGCCGTCGAGCGCACGAAGCCCGAGATGATGGTCATCACCCTCGGGGTAAACGGCGTCTCGTTCATGGACGAGGACTACTTCAAGTCCGAGTACACCTCTCTCGTGACGGACATCAAGGCGATAAGCCCCGACACGAAGATCATACTCCAGTCCATCTTCCCCGTCGCCTCCACGTACGAGTATCTGAGCTCGATTAACAACGAGAACATCACCCGCGCCAACGGCTGGGTCCTCGAGGTCGCCGAGGCCACGGGCTGCCACTACCTCGACACGACGAGCGTGCTCGCCGGGCAGGACGGCTGGCTGCCGCAGGAATACCAGAACGGCGACGGCCTGCACTTAAACGAGGTCTCGTTCTCCATCGTCACGAACTATATCCGCACTCACGGATGGGTCGATTAACACGGAGGTCAACATGAAGAAGCTGCATATCATCCTCATCGCCGCGGGCGTCGTCATTCTCGCGCTCCTCGCGGCCTGCTCCGGGACCAAGTACAGAGACGACGCCGCCGTCTCGGATGTGGCGGACAAGGTCGGCGCGTACGTCACCGGCTACGAGGAAATGACGAAGATGGACGACGCCTACCTCAAGGGCGCGATGAAGATGGACGTCTCCAAGTTCTCCGACTACGTCGTCTGCATCAATCCCTACGGCTCGACGATAGACGAATTCGGCGTCTTCAAGGCCGCCGGCAAGGACGGCAAGGAAGCCCTCAAGGAGGTCGAGGCGTATCTCGACCTGCGCCGCGAGACCTGGATGAACGAGTACCTGCCCGAGGAGAAGCCCAAGCTCGAGGCCGCCGTCGCGAGGCAGGACGGGCTCTACGTCATATACGTCATACTCGACGAGGAATCCCGCATAGGCGCTCTCGCCGCCTTCGACGCAGCGCTCGTCAAATAATTTCGATATTTCCGAATAATTCAAGCCTCCCTGCTAAGAATATCCTTGACGAAAGTCATATTCTTTGCGGGAGGTTTTTGTTTTGGATAAAAAAGCGAAAAGAGCGCTCGCCTTCATCGTCTCGGCGGCGCTCGCGGTCGGTCTGCTGCTGACTGGGGCGCCCGTTCTCGCGGGCGCGGCGCAGTCCGAGCGGAGCGCTGTCGCTCCGGTGGCCGAGGATCTGGAATACGACACATACCGCGGCGTCGCCGTCAAGGGCGAGTTCCGCGCCGTCTCCCCCTCGGGCGAGACGTTCGTCTTCAAGCTCGCGAGCAGGCCGAAGAAGGGCGAGGTCGCCGTCTGCGGGAGCGAGTTCATCTATACGCCCGGCGAGGGCAAGCGCGGAAAGGACTGCTTCACCTATACGGCCGTGAGCGAGAGCGGGCTCGTCTCCAATGAGGCGAAGGTCACCCTCAACATCAAAAAGCAGGAGACGAAGATAAACTACGCGGACCGTATCGACAATCCCTGCGCGGCCGTCACCCTCGCCGAGCGCGGGATATACGTCGGCAGCAGGATCGGCGAAAGCTGGTACTTCGGTCAGGATGAGGCCGTGACGCGCGGAGAGTTCCTCGCGATGTGCATGGCGCTCGCGGGTCAGGAGCCGCTCGAGGACGTCACGCGCACCGGCTTTTTCGATGACGGCGACATGCCCGGCTGGGTCAAGCCTTACGTCTCGGCCGCCGTCATGCGCGGGATAGTCTCCGGCTATCCGAACGAGACGGGCAGCCCAGTCTTCGCGGCGAATGACCTCATCACCGAGTTCGAGGCCGCGGTCATGCTCAATAACGCGCTGGGGATAACCGACGTCGTCAGCGTCTCTGCCTTTGAGAAGGCGGAGTACGCGCCCGTCTGGGCGGCGCAGGCGGTGGCGAACCTCACGTCGTGCAGCGTCGTATCCGGCCTCACGGACGGACTGCTGACGCGCGGCGAGGCGGCGGAAATGCTCTGGTCGGCCATAAAGCTCGCGGACGGGCGGGAGCGCGGCTCCTCCCTGCTCGGCCGCGCGGGATAAAAAGCGGAGGGAACTTTTGTTCCCTCCGTTTTTTACTTATCCGTTATAAACTTCAATGCGTCTGACGGCCTGACGCGCAGCGTCTTGTAGTCCGTGTATACGACCATGCCGGGCTTCGAGCCCGACGGCTTTTTGACGTTGCGTGCCTTCGTGTAGTCGACGTCGACGGCTCCGGCGTCCCTCCCCTGCGAGAAGTACGCAGCCAGCGAGGCGGCCTCGAGGAGAGTCGTATCGTCGGGCTCGTCGGAGGTTATGACGACGTGCGCGCCGTGTATCTTCTGAGCGTGGAGCCACGTGTCGCCGCGGAAGGCGGTCTTGAACGTCAGGTTGTCGTTTTGTCTGTTGTTCTTTCCGACGGAGATGGGCACTCCCGTCGAGGACGTGAACTTATATGGCGCTGATGAGGTCTGCTGGTTCTTCTTTTTGTCGTTTTCGCGGATATAGCCGCCCTCGACGAGCTCGGCGCGTATCTCCTCGAGGTCCTTTTCGCCCGACGCGCGGGAGAGCTCCTCGAGCACGCTCTCGAGGTAAGCGAGCTCCTTCTCGCCCTCGCGCATCTGCTCGGAGAGGGCGATGCGGGCGTTTTTCGCCTTCGCGTATTTTTTATAGTACTTCTCGGCGTTTTTGTGCGGGGAGAGCTTCGGGTCGAGCTGTATGACGGTCTCGGCGGGCTCCTCGGCGTAGAAGTCCTCGGCCGTGAGCGAGGGGTCGCCGCGCTTGATGCGGTAGAGATTGGCCTGGATTATATCGCCGGCGCGGCGGTAGCGCTCCCGGTCCTCGGTCTCCTTGAGCTCCTCGGCCTGATACGCGAGCTTGCGCGCAGTTCTGTCGCGCAGGTTCGTGATGGTCCTGACCATGCTCTGAGCGCGCTGGGCCGTCCTGCGGGCGATCTCGCCGCCGGTGAAAAACCGGTCGAGCATGACGGAGAAATCGGGTTCCCTGCGCGATTCGCGAGAGGGGCCGTACTGCAGTATGGGCACGCAGGATATATCGACGGCCTCCTCGCCCTCATAGAGGATATACGGCGCGGAGGCGTTTTTTATCTCGTCGGCAAAGGCCTTCAGCCGCGCCGCGGCGCCGGCCGGAGCGCAGGACACGTCCGCGTCGGAACCGCCGAAGCAGCGGAACGCGGCCTCTCTGCTCATCATCGGGGAAAAGCCGGAAAACGTCGCGCGTATCCAGTCCGCGGCCCTGCCGGACGCGCCGGCGAGCATGCCGGCGATATCGCC
>JAFZAM010000048.1 GCA_017557265.1 Oscillospiraceae bacterium
CTCCTGCGGCCTCTGCGCCGAGAGCTGCCCGCTCGGGAACGTAACGATGAGAGACGGCAGACCCGTCTGGGGCGGCAAGTGCACGCAGTGCATGTCCTGCATCTGCCGCTGCCCGGCGGAGGCCATAGAATTCGGGACGAAGAGCGCCGGCAAGCGGCGCTACGTCTGCCCGGAAGTGTAACGGAAAAAAGAGGACCCCCGGCCTCGATCGAGACCGGGGGATTCTTTATGCAGTTTAGAATATCACGTCGCAGAGCCGCTGAAACATGGCCGCGACCTCGGCGCGCGCGGCGGTGTCCTGAGGCCTCAGGTAGCCGTCGTAGCCGTTTAGGACGTGTATCGCTATGCAGAAGTGCATCGCGGGCCGCGCGAAATCGCTTATCGTGAAGACGTCGGTGTACGAGAGCGTGTTCGTGTTCGCGCTCAGCGCGTCGGTGTCGACGCCCTTGTACTTCGCGTAGCGGAAGAGTATCGTCGCAGCCTGCTCGCGGGTTATGAGGTCGTCCGGGGCGAATATGCCGTCGCCGTAGCCGTTTACGATGCCCTCCGCGCTCGCCCACGCCGTCGACTTATAGTAGAAGCTGTCCGCGGGAACGTCCGTGAAGGGATTGTCTCCCGCGACCATTGGCTCGCCCTCGAGCCTGTAGAGCATTGTGACGATCTGCGCGCGCGTCGCCGTTCCGGCCGGGTCGAAGAGCCCGCCGCCTATGCCGTTCATTATCCCGCGAGTGAGGCAGAAGTGCACGCCCTCGTGATACCAGGCGTCCGGGTCGAGATCGGTAAACGCCGCGAGCGGGCAGTCCTCGCCGTGATCGCAGGCGATGCGCCACTTGGCGTAGACCGTTATATCCTGCGTGAGCTCGACCTCTTCGAAAACGTCGCCGAGCGACGGGGAGCCGCACCAGCCGACGAACTCGTAGCCGTCCTTCGCCGGGACGTACTCGCTCAGATCGACGACCGTACCCTCGGCCGCCTCGACGGGCTCTATCTCGCCGCCGCCGTTGGAGTCGAAGGTCAGCGTGTACTTCACGGTTTCCTCCGAGCCTCCGCCGGAGGGCGGGGAGGGCGGCGTCGGCGGGGTGGGCGGCGTCGGAGCGTCCTCGATCGTCAGCTCGACGGTTTTCCAATCGCCGCCGTCGTAGTCCGCAGCGCGGAGCGTGTAGGTTTTCTCGGTCTCGAGGGCGAGACCCTCGAACGAGCCGGAGAAGCCACCGCCGACGACGGGGAAAGCGTCGGATGCAAGGACGTTCTCGCCGTCGAGCAGCTGCACCCTGACCGCGCTCACGTTAGCGCTGACGGTGCCCTCGAACGCGACGGAGGAGGCGCCCGCCTCTCCGGTGAGCGTTTCGACCGTGCCGCCCTCCGTCTGTACGGAGGAGACGACCTCCGCGTCGACGGAAACGACCTCGGCCCATTCGGCCTCCGTGCCGCTCCAGAGCAGGAAATCGTCGCACCACTTGTCCGAGCCCTCGGTCCCGATGAAGCTCTCGTTCATGCGCGTGACCTCGCGGCGCACGACGCCGTCCGCCGTCGTGACGGTCACGTAGAGCGTGACGCTTTCCGTCGGCTGAGTATCGCCGGTCGCGTAATAGAACGAGCCGGTCACGGCGCGCTCGGCGCCGGCGGCGTATTCCGTGCCGTCGAAGCCGTGGCGGACGAGTATTTTACCATCCTCGACCTCATGCTCCTGAATATCGAGCCCAGTGCGGTCAAGGTCGAGATAGCCCTTGCTGCCGTCGTCAAAAGTGACGATGAGCGGGATGAGCCCGTAGGACGTATGGAACACGAACGTGAAATAACCGTCGTTGGTCTCGGTTATCGTCGCGGCGGCGGGGGAGAGGCGCGTCTCGTCTATCTCGACGTGCGTGACGGTCTTGCTCCCGGCGACGCCGGAGTCCTTATAGAGCTTCAGAACGCGGTGTTCGGAGCCGTCGTTGCCGCAGTAGACGACGGCGACGGCGGGCTCGTTCTGCGTCCCGACGGGGTAGAGCGGCACCGTGCCGAAGCCCCAAGGCGCGGCCCACGCCTCGCCTGCGAGCCTTACTCCGACAAAGTCGTTCGGGACGATGACGACGCGGCAGTTAATATTGCCTATATCGAGGCCGGAGTGTTCCTGCGTGACGTGCGCGGCCCAGAGGACGCCCTCGCCCGCTTCGAGTCCGCCGGCCACGCAGACGCCGTTACCGAAGACGCCCGCGTCGAAGTTCTCGCCGCCCGCGGCGCGGATGACGATATCTTCGCCCTCGCCGAACTCGGCGGTATCGACAATGATATACGCTTCGCCCGCGCGGACGACGAACTGCGTCGGCTTTTCAAGCTTATATATCCGGCCCGTCGCGACGGTCTCGCCGTCGGTAAGAGCGACGGAGTATTCGTAATAGGGGAGATCGAGTATGTTTTCCTCGCTCGCGGCCTGCTCCTCGCCGAGCGTTATGGCGGCGAGGAAGCTCTCGGTCACCGCGCAGACGAGGTCGTCTCCGGCGTACGCGGGCGCTTCAGCCGCGCCGAACATGCCGCTAAACTCGCCCGCGTGCGCGGACTCAAACGCCTCGCCGTTCCAGCGGAGCAGCTCGCCGAATATCTCGGCCCAGAGCTCCTGCGCGAAATAACCCTTTATTTCGTCGGCCGTGCCGCAATAGGCGTAGTCGCGGCTCTCGACCTGCTGCTTCGCCTTTGCGTAATCGTATTCAGGCCCCGGTCCCGGTCCGGGCTCGCCGTCCTCGACGAAGATGACGTCGAGACCCTTGTCGAGCTCCGTCCACGTATAGCTCGCGACGCCGTCCGCGACGGTATAGGCGCTCTCGCCGAGCGCGGTCCCCGCGAGGCCGAGCGAATAGAGCTGCCAGCCCTCGCTCGGCGTTATCGTCACGCTGAGCGACGTTACGGTCTTCTTGACGGCCTGCTTATAGTAATCGAAGCCGTCGTTTTCGTTGTGGTAGCCGCACCAGCCGAGGAGCTCCGCGCCGCTGAGAGAGACGTTGCCCTCGCCTTTGACGCGGTAATTGACGAACATCTCGTCTTCGCCGCAGGAAAAGCTGTCAAATCTGTCCTTATCGCTCCAGTATATACGGACCTCAAAGTGTTTTGAGCTGGTCGGAGTGAACGTGAAGGAGCAGACGCCCTCGCTCACCGTCAGGGCGAGCTTATAGCGGTGATTCTCCGGCTCGTCGGTCTCAAGGCGGGACTCGTAGACGGTGTTCGGGACGAACGGCTCGTCGTCCAGCGCGCTGCCGTTAAAGACCTCGAGCTCGACAATCGGGTCGGCGTCCGCGTCGTTCGGAGTGAGCGTGAACGCTATTTCCACTCCCGTCTCAAAGTCATATACTCCGTCGTTTTCAAGCGCCTCGCCGCCGGCCTTGACCGTACCGAGCGTATCCGTGAACGCGACGTGATACTTGTTGTCCGGCAGCGGCTCGTCCGGCCCGCCTGGGCCGACGTCGGAAAAGACGAACTCGATAAAGTATTCCGCCACTTCCTCGTCTATCTCGAGAGTAAACTTGCCGGTTTCGGCGTCATAATGCGTGTCGCTATCAAGATCGACGGGCGTTCCCGGATCTCGGCCTATGCGGATTTCGTCAAGCTCGTTGTCCTCGTCGGGAACTATCGTGAATACGACGTCCTCGGCGTACGGCCCTAGCACTATCTTGCCGCGCTGACGGTCGACGACGACGCGGACTATATTCTCATCCTCCGGGTCTTCTATCTCGACGTGTCCGCGCGCGACGGCGTTGTACTCTACGAGCTTCTGCCCCTCATCGGGATCGGCGGAGCAGGTCTCGAACTCGTAAGCGTTTTGAGTCCAGACCATGGACAGCTCAAACGGGTCGTCCGTCGCCGGAGTAAAGGAGAAGACCCCGTCTGCATAAGAATACCCGTCTACCGCTTCGCCACCGACGACGACCCAGTTCTCAACGTCGGGATCGCCGAAAACGCGGAGCAGGATCGATACGGAGACGGCCTCGTCCTCTGCAAAGGCTTCGGGATCGTGCTCGAACTTGAGCGTTACGGGCTTTATTTCCGCCTCGTCGCCCTCGCCGGCGACGAACGTGCCGATGAAATCGCCGTGACACTCGTGGTTCGGAGTTCCGTCGAAGTCGTCGTCATAGAAGGCCAGACCGAGATTGTCGTCGTAGATGAGGCGGAACTCGCCCGGGCCGGGCCCGCCGGGGCCGGGCTCGAAGGAGCGTATCCATTTCCCGGACTCGGCGTCGTAATTGAACGTCTCGTCGTGGGAATTGTCCGTCCATACGCTGCCGTCGGAATCGTAGAGCGTGAGACCCTCGACGGTCGCGTCGCGCCGTATCTGCAGTATCTGCCCGGGCTCGCCGGTGAGGCTCGCACCTTCCTCGACGGTCAGCGATTTTTCGATGTTCAGGCCGTTCGGGTCGGCGCCCGCGGGCGCAGTCTTGATGACGAGCGATTTTTCCGCCGTGACAAGCACGTTGTTGGCCGTGAAAATCTCGTTTATCTCGCCGCTGAGGACGAGAGGGACGTCCATCATAACACTGAAGACGAAAGCCGCTACGGCGTTCGCAGTCTCATCTCCGTCGTAGCTGGATACTTCGCTTTCGATGACCAGCCCGTGCGAATTCACGTCTCCGTCGCCGAATACGAATACGTTACGTCCGTCGATCTTCCCGCCTTCGCCTAGCGTCACGTTAACGCCGTTTACAATGAAAGCAATATCCGACAGGTCTTTCGTCAGCACATAATCGCCCTCGCCAAAGACGTAGAGCGCTATGGGCTCGTCCGTTACCGAGTCGTCGGCTTGTGATGGATCAAAAGTGAAATGCAGCGGCACCGGTTTATCGCCGCTCGTATCCCACGCCGAGACGTACACGTACACATCATAGACATCCCCGTCCGCGAGGGCCGCGGCGGGCAGGAGCATGACGAGCATGCACAGCGCCAGAATGACCGATAAAGCTTTTTTCATTCTCCGTTCCTCCTTGTTATTACACGATTTTTCTCAGACCGCCCGCCAGAGCAGACGGTCGTTATCACATACTATCTCGACGCGCCCCGTATCGCGCAGCCAGCTCAGATACGACCGCGCCGTGCACCCGACGAGGACGTACTGCTGCAGGCTCATGCGCAGGGAATATCTGTCGAAGAGCGCCTTGAGGACGTCGTCGAACACCGCGCCGCCGGAGCAGCTCTCCGCTATGACGTCGGCTATCTCGAGCGCCTTGTCGATGTTCATCTGCGCGAGCGGGACGATATCCTCCGTCGCCTCGGCGTGCGAAGGGATAAAGAGCGGCGCGCTCATGGTCTTTATCTTCTCGAGAGTCTCGAGATAGACGCCGACGTTGAAGATGAAGCTGACCCGGTACTTTTCCAGCGTCGCCGCGCTGACGAGGGAGTCCGCGAGGAAGAGAACGCCGTCCGGGGTCCTGAAGCCGTACATATCGTGGCTGTGTCCGGGGAGCGGGACGGGCTCGAGCCCCTCGGGGAAGACCTCCGTCGAGAAGGGGAGGACGTCGCTGCCCTTGGCGATGAAAAACTTGTTGTGCAGCTCCTTCGGGACGGTCGCCCCGAAGAGTATCGAGACGCCTATGCCCGGCTGCTCGGCAAAGAACCGCTCGAGCGGGGGAGCGTAGACGGGACAGCCCGTGCGCGACTGCAGGTAGTGGTTCCCGCCGATGTGGTCGACGTGCGCGTGGGTATTGAAAACGGCGCGCAGCCTCCAGCCGCGCTCGTTTAGGATGCGCAGGGCCTTCTTAGCCGCGTCGCCGTCGTTTCCGGTATCTATGAGGCAGACCTCGCCGCCGCCGGCGTCGACTATGCCTATTTTTGCCGGGCCTTCTATATACCAGGTCCTTTCGCTCGCTTGGATCAGCTCGTACATGGCGTTCCTCCGAAATGAATTCTTATTTGAATAATAGCAAGAAAAGGCGGAATTCGCAACACGGAGAAAGATTTTGAAATCGGCTGATTAGGTGATTTACATTTTGAAAAAACAGAGTTATACTAATTTATTATATTGGATATCAGCGCGCATCGGACCCGCAAAGCCCGCCGCGCTTCAGGGAGCGCATTTATGAAGAGAAACTATGAAATAGATATGAGTCAGGGTAAGCTTTTCGGAAAGCTTATCTCATTCGCCATCCCGCTGCTGCTCTCGGGCATGCTGCAGCTTGCCTTTAATATGGCCGACCTCATTGTCGTCGGCCGCTTCGCCGGCGAGCTCTCGCTTGCCGCCGTCGGCTCGAACGGCTCGCTCGTAGCCCTCATACTGAACGTCCTCATGGGCCTCGGCACCGGCACGAGCATCCTCGTATCGCGCTATTTCGGCGCGAAGGACGAAAAGCACCTGCTCGACGCCGTGCAGACGACCGTTATCGTCGCCATAATCGGCGGCGTCATCTTCGGCGGCGCGGGCATCGCGCTCTCCGGCGTGCTGCTCAACGCCATGAAGACGCCCGACACCGTCCTTCCGCTCGCGAAGATATATCTGCGCATCTACTTCTGCGGCCTGCCCGTCATGATCACCTACAATTTCTCGAGCGCGGCGCTGCGTGCCGTGGGCGATTCGAGAAGGCCGCTCGTGTTCCTGACGATAGCCGGTGTGCTGAACGTCATTTTGAACCTCATCTTCGTAATCGTCTTCCACATGGGCGTCGCCGGCGTCGCCATCGCGACCGTCGCGAGCCAGTGCGTCTCCTGCGTGCTGACCCTGCGCTGCCTCATCAGGTCCAAGACGATGTGCCGCCTCGTCCTCAAGCCCTTCCGCTTTTCGTGGAAGGCCTTCGGCGAGATCGTGCGCATAGGCCTGCCCGCGGGCATCCAGGGCTCGCTGTTTTCCATCTCGAACGTTCTCATCCAGTCCTCGATAAACTACTTCGGCGACATGACCATGGCGGGCAACGCCGCCGCGCAGAGCATAGAGGCGTTCCTCTTCGTCTCGATGGACGCCATGAATCAGGCTGCGGTCGCCTCCGTCAGTCAGAGCATGGGCGCGCGCGAATACCAGCGGACGCGAAAGGCCGTGCGAATGTGCCTTGCGATGGAATTCGTCGTGGCGACGGCGCTCGGACTGATCACGGTCGCATTCCGCAGACAGCTCGTGGGCATATATACCTCCGAGGAGGCGGCCATAGAGGCCGGCTGCACGCGCATCATCATTCTCGGAACGGTATATTTCACAAACGGCATGCAGCATATGATGACGGGCGTAATGCGAGGTCTGGGGTACAGTATCTTGCCGACATGCATAACCCTGATGGGCATATGCGGCTTCAGGGTGATATACATATTCACGTACTTCGCCGCGCATAAGACGCTCGCGGTGCTATACGCTTCGTACCCGATATCGTGGGTGCTGACGATAGCGGCGCAGCTTATCTGCTATTTCTCGCTGCGAAAACGGGCGTACGAGAAAAACGAGCAAAAATACCTGCAGAGACTTGCGGAAGAGGCTTCCGCGGAAAATACAGATCCTATTGGCGCTTGAGAGCGCGGACGGGAGGTAAAACATGAACCAGAACAACAGATCGCAGAACAGACCGCAGGGGCGCCCGAGCAACGCGACGGGCACCGGCAATTCCATCGGAAGACGCGGCTCCGGGCAGGGGACCGGCCCCGTCGGGCAGCAGGGAGGCTACGCCGGCAGAAAGCCCGGCTATACGCCCACTCAGCCTGTGACCCAGCAGAGCACCGGGACCAATACGACCCGCGCCCGCTCCGCCGGAAAGATGAGCCCCATCCTCATCATTATCATCATCGTGATCGCTTTCCTCTTCCTCAGACCGAGACTCTGCGGCTCCGGAACGACGACGACCGACGTGACCGGCGGCGGCGATCTCACCTCGCTGCTCTCCGGACTGCAGCAGACAGAGATGCTGCAGCAGACCACGCAGGCGACCCAGTCGACCTCGTCCTACGGCGGGCTCGACCTGAGCAGCCTCCTCGGCGGACTGACCAGCTCGTCGAGCAGCGGCCTGACGTCCTCCGCGAGCGGCTACTCCTCCGGCTGGACCTCGACGGCGAACCTCTCCTCGCTCGATACGAGCGTCGCCCCGACCGCACGCGCCAAGTATACGAATATCCTCGGCGGCGGCCGCGACACCGTCACCGTCATGGTCTATATGTGCGGCTCCGACCTCGAGTCGGGCGGCGGCATGGGCTCCTACGACATCCAGGAGATGTGCAACGCCAAGCTCTCCGACAAGGTCAACCTCATCGTCTATACCGGCGGCACCAAGAAGTGGCAGAACAGCATCGTCAGCAGCAGCGTCAACCAGATATACAAGATCGAGTCCGGCGGCGTGCGCAGGCTCGTGGACAACGCGGGCACCGGCGCCATGACCGACCCCTCGACCCTGACGAGCTTCATCCAGTTTTGCGCGACGAACTTCCCTGCCAACAGGAACGAACTCATCCTCTGGGACCACGGCGGCGGCTCCATCACGGGCTACGGCTATGACGAGAAGTACTCCAATTCCGGCTCCATGAACCTCCAGCGCCTCTCCAACGCCCTGCAGCAGGGCGGCGTTAAGTTCGACTTCATCGGCTTCGACGCCTGCCTCATGGGCACGCTCGAGAACGCGCTCACCATGGCGCCCTACGGCGACTACCTCATCGCCTCCGAGGAGACCGAGCCGGGCATCGGCTGGTACTATACCGACTGGCTGACGACCCTCTCGCAGAACACCTCGACCGAGACGGTCAGGATAGGCAAGCAGATAGTCGACGACTTCATCGTCCAGTGCGACAGAAGATGCTCCGGCCAGAAGGCGACCCTCTCCGTCGTCGACCTCGCCGAGCTCGAAAAGACCGTCCCCGCCGACTTCAAGGCCTTCGCGCAGAGCACCTCCGACCTCATGAACAACGACGGCTACAAGACCGTCTCCGACGCGCGCAGCAGCGCCCGCTCCTTCGCTGAGTCGAGCAAGTCCGACCAGGTCGACCTCGTCGACCTCGCCAACCGCATCGGCACCTCCGAGGGCCGCGACCTCGCCAACACCCTCCTCGGCGCCGTCAAGTACAATAGGACCGCCTCCTGCGTGACCAACGCCTACGGCGTGTCCGTCTACTTCCCGTATCAGAAGATATCCAAGGTCAACAGCGCCGTCGCGGCTTACGACGCGCTCGGCCTTGACAGCGATTATTCCCGCTGCATCCAGCAGTTCGCGAGCATGGAGGCCGGCGGCCAGACCATCTCGAGCGGCACCTCCGCCTACTCGTCCCTGTTCGGCGGCGCCTCCTCCGGCGGCAGCCTCATGGGCGACGACATGGTCGGTAGCCTGCTCGGCAGCCTCTTCGGCGGCGATTCCTCCGGTCTCGGCAGCCTGCTCGGCGGCACCACCGGGCTCGACTCCCTGTTCGGCAGGGGCCTCGACGCCGACAGCGCCGTCGAATACCTGACGGATAACCGCTTCGATCCCACCGCGCTCGTCTGGTCCTCGAACGGCGGCGGCTATACGATGCACCTGACCGAGGAGCAGTGGTCCTACGTCAACGGCCTCGAGCTGAACCTCTTCTACGACGACGGCGAGGGCTACATCGACCTCGGCCTCGACAACAAGTTCAGCTTCGACGCCAACGGCGATCTCATCGGCGAGTACGACGGGACCTGGCTCGCCATCAACAACCAGCCCGTCGCCTACTACCATATGGATACGACCGTCTTTGACGGCGGCATGGCGATAACCGGCCGCGTGCCCGTCTATCTCAACGGCGCTAGGGCCGAGCTCATCGTCGTCATTCTCTACGACGACGCCAATCCGTACGGAGTCGGCAAGATCGCGGGCGCCCGCATGGTCTACGCGGAGGGCGTGACCGAGGCCGTCGCCAAGGAAGTGCCTCTCAAGAACGGCGACCGCATCGACTTCCTCTGCGACTACTACTCCTCCGCCGGCGAGTATTCCGACACCTACATGCTCGGCGACCAGTGGGTCTACGACGGGACTTATACAGTCAACGACGTGTATATCCCCGACGCGCAGTACGCCTCCGCGATGTACGTCTTCACGGATATCTACAACAACGAGTACTGGACCCCGGTCCTGCCCTGAAGCCCCGCTTGATTGCATAATAAAAAGAGGACGGA
>JAFZAM010000049.1 GCA_017557265.1 Oscillospiraceae bacterium
GTCGACCGTGAGCGTGACGGAGCACTCGGCCTCGCGTCCCTTCGCGGCCTCGTAGGCGGCGCGGCACCGCGTTTCCTCCGCGTACCAGGCGAGCACAAGCTCCGCGACCTCATCCACGGCATCGAGCGGGATGCGCCGCGCGGGGAGGGGGATATCCTCGTCGGTGACGACGGCGAGGAGCCTTTCCGCGTCCTCACAGCGCAGGTCAGTCCGCCCGCGCAGGACCTCTATCTGCGGTACGCCCGGGACGTTCCAGCCCTCGGCTATGATGAGATCGACGCCGGAGAGGCGCCCGCAGAGCTCCTCAAAGGAGACGGGCCCGTTATAGAGCGCGGCGGCGTGGCGGGAGTTCGCTATCGCGACGGCCTCGGCCCCGGCCTGCGTGAAGCGCCACGTGTCCTTGCCCTCGCGGTCCATCTGGAAGTCGTGGCCGTCGCTTTTTAGGACGCCGACGCGCAGCCCCTTTTCGCGAAGGAGGGGGATGAGCCGCTCGACGAGCGTGGTCTTGCCGGCGTTGTGCCAGCCGATGAAGGAAATGACGGGAGTATGCATGAGACGCCTCCTGAAGCGGTCTGCGGACAGTACTGCCGGAGCGCGGTGGGGACGCTCCGGCAGTGCCGCTGAGAGAGAAATGAAACGTATCTTAAAATGAGAGAAAAAGCAATGAAAAAGCCCGCTTTGAGAAGACTCAAAACGGACCGCCGCATACGCGCATGCCGCCGGAGCGCATACTGCGCGCCGGAAGTGCGGACTCGTCTCCTTCTCAAACGTGAAGGCCCCGCCGTTTCCGGCATGGACCCCGTGAGCTCTTGGCTCAGGCCGAAGGCTCATAGGCGATGCCCTTAGAGCGGACGGCACGGAAACTTATTTGATTGAAATCAATATAGCACGGGGGCGGGGAAATGTCAAGCGCGTTCCGTCAAACGCTTGATTTATCCCTCTTTGGAGATTATAATTTAAGCAGTCAAAAATAAACCGACAAGGAGGAATAAAACGTGAATCTCATCGAAAAGTACGCGGCCGAGGCCGCCAAGCTCTCCATCAGGCAGTACTGCCCGCCGCGCTGCTTCGAGCTCGCCGGCAAGAAGCTCGACCTCATCCTCGACACGAACGAGGAGACCGGCGAGTTCATCCTCGACTTCAAGGACAACGACACCGTCGAATGGAGCTTCAAGGGCAGCGCCCCGAAGGCCGACAAGTACGAGCTGCGCAAGACCGACGACCTCATCTATCTGCTGAGCTTCAACGTCGCCGGCAAGGAGCCGCGCGAGAACCTGACGTTCGTGCTCGACCTCGAGCAGATGCTCGTGACGTATCTGCGCTGCTCGCTCGGCGAGAATCCCTATTATCCGTACCTCATCGAGAGCCACTGGGGCTTCGGCTACATCGCCGAAAAGGGCAAGAAGCATGAAGACCGCCGCCGCCACGGCTTTACCGGCGACGTCGTCGGCACCGCCGTCAAGTGGACCTACGGGCACAACACCTCCACGACCCATATCTACCACGATCCCCACTGGTACCGCATCGGCTACCCCGCCGGCGAGAAGAAAAAGAGGACCGGCACGAGCGCGATGGGCGAAATTATGAAGAAGCTCCCGAGCGCCGACGAGCCCGCCTACTACGTCAAGATCAAGGAGGGCGTCTACCTCGTCAGCATCACCGAGCAGAACATCGAGAAGATACTCGGCGACGGGTTCATGGGCTTCCGCAGCGACACGCTCTGCTTCCTCGACAACTATAACCACCTCTACAGCGTCGGCCGCGGCTTCGGCACCGTCACGACCAAGGGCGTCGACCGCGAGCTCTTCGTCATGATAGGCAAGTACGGCCAGCCCGTCGAGGTCGACGAGAGCCTTTTTACCGATCCGATCCCCTACCTGGTGTAGAGGGATCGGCGCTTAAGGAGGACGGCTGAATGAACCTCATGGAAAAGTTCGCCCCCGAGGCGAACAAGCTCTCCATCAAGCAGTACTGCCCGCCGCGCAGCTTCGAGCTCGCGGGAAAGAAGTTCAAATTCGTCCTCGACACCGGCGAGGAGACGGGCGAGTACGACGTAGACTTCAAGGATAACTACAAGCTCACGTGGTCCTTCCGCGGCAGCGAGCCCAAGGAGGAGACCTACGAGCTGCGCAAGGCCGACGAGATAATCTATCTGCTGAGCTTCTGCATCTCCGGGCTCGTGCCCCGCAGGAACGACACCTTCGTCATCGACCTCGAGCAGATGCTCGTTACGTATCTTCGCGCCTCGGCCGGGGAAAACCCCTGCTATCCCTACGTCATAAACACCCACTTCGGCTTCGGCTACATAGCCGAGGAGGGCAGGGAGCACACCGACCGCCGCCGCCACGGCTTTACCGGCGACGTCGTCGGCACCGCCGTCGGCTGGAGATACGGCCACCAGAACGCCTCCGTCCACGTCTACTACGACCCGAGCTGGTACCGCATCGGCTACGAGCTCGGCCTCGAGGACAAGCCGCACGGCACGGGCAAGCTCCGCGAGCTCACGAAGGCCATGCCGAGCTCCGACGAGCCCTGCGACTACGTCAAGATAAACGACTGGATGTACCTCGTCAGCGTCACGGAGCAGAACATGGAGAAGATACTCGGGCCCAACTTCATGGGCTTCCGCAGCAACACGCTCTGCTTCCTCGACAACTACCACCACCTCTACAGCGTCGGCCGCGGCTTCGGCACCGTCACCTCCGGCGAGAAGGAGCGCGAGCTCTTCGTCATGATAGGCAAGATAGGCCGCCCCGTCGAGGTCAGCGAGAAGTACTATACCGACCCGAACCCCTATATGGTCTGATACGGCGCAGTCAAAGCATCGAAAAACGCCCCTTCCCGAGCGGGAGGGGCGTTTTCCGCTTGCTACGGCGGCGGGAGTAGTTGTATAATGAGCCGTAAGCCGAAGGCTAGGGGAGTCGAGCCCCTACCGCTCGTAAGCGGCCCTTTTCGGTGCCTTTTGCTCCGACTCGCTTGCCGGGCGCCTGCCCGGCTGCTCTCGTCAGAACAAAAATCCCTCGAAAATTGCTTACTTACGAGTGCAAAGCAGTTTGTGCGGAGCTCATTTTCGTCGAGACTAGGCGAGCCCCGCAGAGAATAATTGTTTTATTTTCAAGGGGTTCAACGACGCATCGGCGGAAATGAGCCCGCAGAAACCGGCAGGGGTTCGATTCCCCTAGCCTTATTGCGAGGGGTGAGGACAACGTATTATCTTATCAAAAAGACGCTCGAGGAGTGCTCCGCGGAGGATATCCGCAGGGGGGAGGCCCAGTACGTCGCCGTCCTGACGACGGCCGAGTGGGCGACGGAGCGCGAGCGCTTCGAGCTCGGCATAGACCTCGATCTCGACCCCGCCGAGATACACAACACCAAGGTCGAGGTAAACTACGACTCCCTGACGGGGACGTTCTCCATCCCCGACCGCACGGACCTCGGCGGCGAGAACCGCAAGATAGCCTTCGCGCTCGACGAGAAGGGGATAATCTTCATCGACGACTCCGACGCCGCCTCGTCCATCATCGAGGCGATACGCCGCTCCAAGCTCTGGCGGCTGCCCTGCCTCGAGAGGTTCATCTACGACTTTCTCGAGCAGATAATCCACGGCGACCTGCGCCTCATGGAGCGCTATGAGGACAGGCTCGACGCCATGGAAAAGGGCATCCTTGCCGGCGAGGGCGGGGAGTACCTCAAGCAGATAAACGACGTCCGCGGCGACATACGCGAGCTGCGCGTCCACTACGAGCAGCTCAGCGACCTCGGCCAGGAGCTCGAGGAGAACGAAAACGAGTTCTTCAAGGAGGAAAACCTCCGCTACTTCCACATGTTCACCAACCGCATGGCGCGCCTTATAGACGTCGCGACGTCGCTGCGCGACTATACGATGCAGCTGAGCGACCTATACCAGTCGCAGATAGACCTCAAGCAAAACCGCATCATGACGCTGCTCACGGTCGTGACGGCGATATTCATGCCGCTGACGCTCATCGTCGGCTGGTACGGCATGAACTTCCGCTACATGCCCGAGCTCGACAAGCCGTGGGGCTACCCCGCAGTCATAGCGCTGAGCGTCGTCGTCGCGGTCGTCTGCATCGTCTTCTTCAAAAAGAAGAAATGGCTCTGAGGAGGCGCGCTATGGAGCTTATTCACGGCTCGCCCGCGGATATGAGCGGGCGCTCGGAGCGCGAAAGGCGCGCCTACCGCTTCCTCGACTCGCTCGGAGTGGAGTTTGACCGCACCGACCATCCCGACGCGCCGGCGACGAGCATGGAGGTCTGCGCGGACGTCGACGCCGTCCTCGGCGTGCACATCTGCAAGAACCTCTTTCTCACGAACAGGCAGCGGACGGACTTTTACCTTCTCATAATGCCGGGGGACAAGCCCTTCAAGACCAGGGAGCTCTCCGGCCAGCTCGGGACGAGCCGCCTCTCCTTCGGCAGCCCCGAGGAGATGAAGCGCCTGCTCGACCTGCATCCCGGCAGCGTCTCGATACTCGGCCTGCTCGCGGACGGGGAAAAGCGCGTCCGCCTCGTCCTCGACGAAGACGTGCTGAAGGAGGAGCTCTTCGGCTGCCATCCCTGCGAGAATACGAGCTCGCTGCGCTTTTCCGTGCGCGACCTCAAAGAGAAGGTCATCCCCGCGCTCGGGCATGAGCCCGCAATTGTTAAACTTCTCGGAACGGAATAGTTGAATATCACCAAATCCGGGCTTTGAAAAAAGCCCGGATTTCTGCTTGCCACGGGCCGGGGCCGTAGACTATAATATATAATGCAGATTTGCCGACACGTCCCCTCGAGGGAATGACAGACCATAAAGGAGAGAACGTCATGTATCAGAACGCTCCCATTTCCGACCGCGTCGCGTATATCCGCGCGATGTACCGCAACAAGAAGCCCAAAATAGATATCTGCCGCTATAAGATCGTCACCGAGTACTACATGAACAACCCGCAGGTGACCGGCATACTCCGCCGCGGCCGCGTCATGCGCGAGCTCTTCGAGAAGATGCCGACGCCCGTGCACGACCACGAGCTCATCGTCGGGCATCCCGGCGTCGAGTACCGCTCCAGCGCGCTCTATCCCGAGCATTCGTTCTACTGGTTCTTCGACGAGATCGACACCTTCGCCACCCGCGACACCGACCCCTACGATCTCGATCCCGAGGACCGCAAGTATATCGAGGAGACCGGCCGCTTCTGGGACAAGAACTGCACCTGCGCCGCCATCGACGAGGTGTATCCCGACGAGTACCGCGAGCACGTCATGGGAAACGGCGTCCTGAACTTCCTGCCCGTCAATAACTGCCAGCACCCCATGGGCCACTACTGCGGCAACTTCTGGACCGTCGTGGACAAGGGCCTCGGCAGCGTCCTTCAGGAGGCGCGCGAAAAGAAGGCCGCCATGCTCGAAAAGGGCCTCGGCGGCGAGGACGGCAAGACCTATCAGTTCTACCGCGCCATCGAGCTCGTCACCGAGGGGCTCATAATCTACACCAAGCGCTACGCCAAGGAGTGCCTCCGTCAGGCGGAGACCTGCACGGACGAAAAGCGCAAAGCCGAGCTTCTCGACATGGCCGACAGGCTCGACCGCGTCATCGAAAAGCCCTGCGAGAGCTACCACGACGCGCTGCAGGCCTGCTTCATGTACCAGCTCGCCCTGCTGCTCGAATCCCAGCCCCACGGCATCAGCTACGGCCGCCTCGACCAGTACTGCGGCAAGTACCTCGAGGCCGACCTCGCCTCCGGGAAGCTCACCGTCGAGCAGGCGCAGGAACTCACGGACATGTTCATCCTCAAGGTCGCCGAGATCAACAAGGTCTGGTCCGAGCGCGCGACCAAGAGCGGCCCGGGCTACACCGCCGGCCAGCTCATCACCCTCGGCGGCATAGACAAGGACGGCAACGACGTCACCAACGCCATGACCTACATGGTCATGCAGTCCTCCGCCCGCCTGAAGCTCCATAACCCGCCGCTCGCCCTCCGCGTGCACGCGGGGACGCCCGACGAGCTCTGGGAGGCCGGCATCGAGACGACCAAGCAGGTCGGCGGCGTGCCGTGCTTCGAGTGGGACGACGTCGCCATCGAGGCGCTCGTCCGCCGCGGCATAGCCCTCGAGGACGCCCGCAACTACTGCCTCATCGGCTGCGTGGAGCCCTGCTCCTGCGGCAACGACCTCGCCGACTCCGGCGGCGACGGGCACGACTCCTATACGATACTTCCCGCCGCGTTCTGGTGCGCCATCAACAACGGCGTCAACCCCGGCAAGTTCCCCGGCTCCACCGACAAGCCGACCGGCCTGCCGACCGGCTACCTCAAGGATATGACGAGCATGCAGCAGGTGCTCGACGCCTACAAGGCGCAGATCGAGTACTTCACCAAGTGGCAGGTCAGTCTCGTCAACTGCTACGAGCACCTCTACGCCGAGATGATGCCTCTGCCCATGCTCTCCGCGACGCTGACCGGCTGCATGGAGAGCGGCAAGGACGCGACGTGGGGCGGCGCGAAGTACAATAACTGCGGCAATACGAGCATCGGACACGGCAACGTCGCCGACAGCCTGAACATCATCGATCAGATCTGCTTCCGCAACAAGATCGTCACCCCCGCCGAGCTCTACGACGCGCTCATCAACAACTGGGAGGGCTACGAGGACCTGCATCAGTACATCGTGGGCAAGTGCGTCCACTTCGGCAACAACGACCCCGAGGCCGACAAGTACCTCAAGTTCGTCGCCGACACGTATTCCGAGAGCATAACCCGCGGCGTCAGCGCCCGCGGCTGCCACTGGACGGCCGGCTGCTGGCCCGTCACCCTCAACGTCGTCTACGGCGGCTGGTGCGCCGCCACGCCCGACGGGCGCAAGTACGGCGCGCCGCTCTCCGACGGCATCTCGCCGGTCCAGAGCATGGACAAGAACGGCCCCTTCGCGACGATAAACTCCATCCTCAAGTTCGACCAGTCCAACTACGCAAACGGCACGCTCTGCAACATGAAGTTCCACCCGACCGCCCTTCAGGGCGCCGAGGGCGCGAAGAAGCTCCGCGCCGTCATGGAGACCTACTTCCGCGGCGGCGGCATGGAGCTGCAGATAAACGTCGTCTCCGCCGAGACGCTCCGCGCCGCGCAGAAGAACCCGAAGGAGTATCAGGACCTCGTCGTCCGCATAGCGGGCTTCTCGGCCTACTTCGTCGAGGTCTACAAGGCCGCGCAGGACGACCTCATCCGCCGCACGGAGCTCAGCGTATGATCACCGGCCGCCTCTACGACATTCAGGGCTTTTCCGTTCAGGACGGGCCCGGCATTCGCACGACGGCGTTTTTGAAGGGCTGTCCGCTGCGCTGCCCGTGGTGCCACAGCCCCGAGTCGCAGGCCTTCTATAAGCAGCTGAGCTGGATGAGCATGCGCTGCCTCGGGCTCGACGCCTGCCGCTCGCGCTGCGTAAGCGCCTGCCCGAAGGGCGCGATAGAGGAGGGCGAAAAGCGCGTCGACGTCGCCACCGGCGACGAGCTCAGGATGGTCCACGTCAAGCGCGACCTCTGCGACAACTGCGGCGCCTGCGCCGACAAGTGCTATGCCGAGGCGCTGACCCTCTGCGGGAAGGACTACACCCCCGACGAGCTCGTCGCGAGGCTGCTGCAGGATAAAAACTTCTTCGACACCTCCGGAGGCGGCGTGACCATCTCCGGCGGCGAGCCGCTCAGCCAGATAGACTTCGTCGAGGCCGTGCTCAAGGGCCTGAAGGAGAACGGGATACACGTCGCCCTCGATACGACGGGCTTCGCCCCGTGGGAGGCGCTCGAGCGCACGCTCCCGTACGTCGACCTCTATCTCTACGACCTCAAGCACATGGACAGCGCAAAGCACGAGGCGACCGTCGGCGTCCCCAACGAGCGCATCAAGGAGAACGCGAAGCTGCTCGCCGAGGCGGGCAAGTCCCTGCAGGTGCGCATCCCCGTCATCCCCATGTTCAACGACGACGAGGAGAACATCCGCGCGACGGCGGAGTTCTGCGCGAAGCTCGGCGAGGCCGTCGTCCTCGTCCAGCTCCTGCCGTACCACAACATGGGCGTCATGAAGTATCTGCGCATCAGCGACGGCAAGCCCCTCGAGGCCACCCCGCCGAGCGACGAGAAGATGGAAAAGCTCCGCGACCTCATGGCCTCCTACGGGCTGAACGTCACGATACACTGAACGAAGAAAAAGCCGGAGCGGCGACGCCGCTCCGGCTTTTGTTTTTATATTTATCTGTCCTTCGGGCTCATCGCGAGCTTCACGGCGTTGTACGCCCCGTCGTAGAGCCCCGCGGCCTTGTTCGCCTCGATGCATTCGCACATCCCGCGGAGCGTCGTATCCTCGTTTAAGAAGAGGTCGAGCATCTGTGCGGCGTGCGGGATATCCTCGCATTCGAGCGTCCCGTCGCCCATCTCGGCGGAGTGTATCGCGCCCCATTTCTCGTGCCCGCCGATGCGGTGGATGAAGAGCTTCGGGACGGGGTAGAAGGCGAGCTCGCTCGGCTTCGTGACGAGCACGTCCGCCGAGCGCATCAGCAGATTCGTGCAGTAGACGGCCTCGAAGACGTCCTTGTGGCAGAAGGCGTGGACGCCCGCGACGGGCCCGTCCACGGCCGCCTGCGCGAAGTCGCGCGTCTTTTCCCATTCGTCGAAGCGCTCCGTGCTTACCTCCGCGAGCCCGGGGACGGTCTTGGCGAGCCAAGTCCAGACTGCGGCGTAGTCGCCGACGTTGACGTAGACGGCGGCGCGCCCTTCGCGGACGGCGGGCATGAGGTGCTCGAGAATGGCGGCGAATATCTCCCTCTGCGCGCCGGCGCCGCCTA
>JAFZAM010000050.1 GCA_017557265.1 Oscillospiraceae bacterium
GCTTTGCTTATTGCCTTTACAGTCCGAAGTACGCCGTCGCGAAGTCCTTGAGTATGCGCACCGCGGAGTCTATGCCCGTCTTGGAGGTGTTGAGCGAGATGTCGTGGTTGCGCATGTCCGTCCAGGAGGAGCCGGTATAGTACTTATAGTAGCTCGTGCGGCCCTTGTCGACGCGGTTGAGCTCGGCTTCGGCTGTGTCGGGGCTGTAGCCGTAGTCCTCGATGATCCTCTTGAGCCTGTCGGCCTTATCGCCGTATAGGAAGACGCGCAGCAGCTTCTCCTGCTCGGCGAGGACGTAGTCCGCGCAGCGGCCGATGATGACGCAGTTGCCCTTCTTGGCGACCTCTCTGATGACGTCGGACTGGGCGACGAACGCCTTGTCGTTGACGGGCATCGTGTACTGCAGGCTGAGGTTCGGGGAGACGTACGCCGTGCTCGCGATATTGAAAAGGAAGGACTTGCGGGCCGTGACCTCGTTTTTCTCGATGAAGTCGGGGGAGAGGCCGCTCTTTTCGGCCGCCATCTGGATTATCGCGCGGTCGTAGTAGTCGAACCCGAGCTCCGTCGCGAGCAGCTGGCCGATGATCCTCGCGCCCGTGCCGAACTCTCTGCTTATGGTTATGATCTTGCTTGCCATATCATCCACTCCTTTATTTCGTCTCGAGCCTGTGCCTTGCGCTTATTATATGACAAAACCGGGACTTTTTCAACCGTAATTGAAAATTCCGCCGCCGATGAACTCCCGCAGGAGCGACGACTCCGGCGTGAGCGCGGGGTCGAGCTCGGAAAAGAGCGCGAGCGCGGGCAGGATGCTCTGCAGCTCCTCGTTGACTATCGTCGAGCCGAGCAGCTCCGCGAAGAGCTTGCCCGCGAACTGCTTCATGACCGCGACCTCGTAGGCGAGCGTGGAGTTTATCCAGTCGTCGGCCGAGGTCTTGTAGGGGTCAATATAGAGGCGCTCGCCGCGGATGACCGTCGGCCACATCTCCAGCGTGTAGGCGGCGTTCGCGCCGCGGAAATTGAAGTCGCGCACGACGCGGCGCATCAGACGCAGCTGCTGGCGCGTGAGTATCTGCTCGTCGTTTATCCAGTAGCCGCCGCTCGCGGTGACGTAGAGCTTGAAGGCTTCGGGGTGAGGGGCGGTGAGGTCGTCGTTGAGAGCGTGGATGCCCTCAAAGATGGCGATCTCGTTTTCTTTGAGCCTAAGCGGCGTGCTGCGGCTCGGGTCGCGTATCTGGCGGGAGAAGACGTAGCGCGGGATGCGTATCATCTCGCCGCGCGCGAGCATGCCGAAATGCTCGTTTAATAGGTCCATGTCGAGACAGAGCGGCGATTCGAGGTCGACGTCGCCCTCCGGCGTGCGGGGGACGGTGCGGTGGTCGACGGTCTTGAAGTAGTTGTCCAGCGAGACGGAGTGCGTTGTGACGCCGCGCTCCTCGAGCTCCTGCTCGAGCTTGAAGGCCGTCGTCGTCTTTCCAGAGCCGGAGGGGCCCGCGAGCAGGACGACGGGGCTCTTTTTCATGTTTTCGATTATCATGTCGGCCGCGGCGGAGACCTGTTCGGCGTAGCCGCGCTCGCACTCGGCGACGAACTCCTTGGGGTCCTCGCGGACGCGCCTGTTGACCTCGGCGAGATCAATATAATTACTTCTGACCATTCTCTCCGCTCCTCTCGGCTATGTATTCGTAGGCCGTGGGTGGTATACGGCTGTCGCCGTAGCCGATAAGTTGATAGTTTTGTGGAAAAACTGAGGGCTTCGGAGCCCGACTTCACAAGATATTGTGGGAAAATCGAACGCTTGTACGATATTTGGTATTGACATGTGGATATATTACGAGTTATCGTAGGAGCGGGAGGCCGTCGCGGCATTCCCGCTCTCGGGCTGTTGGGGCGGGCTTCTGCATGCGGGGGCCTCCTCTCTTTATGCGTGTGTCATTGTGTCCCGCTTGTCAAGGGCGCATTGCTCGCGGCCCCCTCGTGCCCCCTTGCGTGTGCGTGTCTTCGCCACGCCCCCGCCTCGGGGCCCGTGTGTGCCGTGACCGCTTGGAGCGGTCACCCTTGACTTCGCGGGAGAGCGGGGAAGTATCATTTTTTGAGAGGAGGCCCCCATCATGCTATCAGCCCGTATTCCCAATAAGACCCGTCGAGCGGTGTATCGCCGCGACGGGTGGAGGTGCGCTCTCTGCGATAATACGCAGTACCTCCAAATCCATCATGTCATACCTCGGAGTGTCGGCGGCTCGGACTTCGAGGAAAACCTCATAACCCTCTGTTGGAAGTGCCATGCAGCGGCGCATGGGACTTTGCTCCCCGGTTATGAGATGTTCGATGAAGCCGCCATGGAGCTCGCTTGCGTGGAGTATGTGTCCGACCTCTATGCGGGCGATTGGTATCCGTACAAGTAGGGGGGCTTCCCTCCTACTTGGCAGGAGATTCGGTGGCTCGGCGGGGCCCCCCCTCGGCCCCTCGGGGCGCGGCGATATTCTCCCGCCGCTTGCCCGCTCGGGGCCTCCGCTTTGCGGGCCCCCC
>JAFZAM010000051.1 GCA_017557265.1 Oscillospiraceae bacterium
CCCGCGCGTCCTCTTCCGCGAGATAGACGGCGTCAAGTGTGAGCCCGTCGAGCGCCTCGTGGCCGACGTGCCGGAAAGCTGCGTCGGCGCCGTCATCGAAAAGCTCGGCTCCCGCAAGGGCGAGCTCGTAGAGCTCACGCCCGTCGGCAGCCGCAGCAGGCTCATATTCCTCATCCCCTCGCGCGGCCTCTTCGGGTACAGGAACGAATTTCTGACCGATACGCGCGGCGAGGGCATCATGGCGAGCGTCTTCGAGCGCTACGAGCCCTTCAAGGGCGAGGTGCGCCGCCGCCTGACGGGCTCCCTCGTCTCCTTCGAGACGGGCGAGGCCGTCGCCTACGGCATCTGGAACGCGCAGGAGCGCGGGGCTATGTTCATCTCCCCGGGCGTCAAGGTCTATGCGGGCATGGTAGTCGGCGTTTCGCCGAAAAACGAGGACATCGTCGTCAACGTCTGCCGCCGCAAGCAGCTGACGAACATGCGCGCCGCCGGTAGCGACGAAGCGCTCCGCCTCGTGCCGCCGCGCCAGATGAGCCTCGAGCAGTGCCTCGAGTTTCTCGCGGACGACGAGCTCCTCGAGGTCACGCCCAAGAGCCTGCGCCTTCGCAAGCGCGTGCTCGACCACGCGCAGCGCGCCAAGGCCGTCCACAACGCCAAATTGCAAAATAACTGAAAAAGTGCTTGACAACCTCCGCCATCTGAGCTATAATTCGTGACGCTGCGGACACTTAGCTCAGCTGGTAGAGCTTCCGCTTGACGTGCGGAAGGTCAGGGGTTCGAGTCCCTTAGTGTCCACCAAAGACCTCGTCGAAGGACGGGGTCTTTTCTTTACCGGAAAAGGAGGGCGATACCATGCCGTACGTTCGCGCCAACGGGATACGCTTCGCGTTCGACACCTTCGGCAGCATGAATAACGGGCCGCTCTTTCTCGTCCACGGGCTGACGGGGCAGCGCATGAACATGTTCGACGCGGCGAAGCGCCTCTCGGACGAGTTTTTCGTCGTGACCTACGACTGCCGCGGCCACGGCCAGACCGACCACCCCGCGAGGTATACGCTCGCCGACCACGGGCGCGACCTGCTCGCGCTCATAGACGTCCTCGGCTATGAAAAGGCCTCCGTCCTCGGCGCGTCGATGGGCTCCTACGTCGCGCTGCAGGCGGCGGAGCTCGACCCGTCGAGGATAGACCGCCTCGTTCTCGTGACGGCGAAGGCGTACGACGACGGCAGCGGCAGCTCCGTCCAGCGCCTTCTTAAGGAGGAAGGGCTTGACATGACGGCATCGAGCCCGGTGGAGAAGTCCCGCGTCCTGCAAAAGGCGCTCTGGTCGCCGGATATTTCGCCGGAGCGGCTCGCGGAGCTCGCCCCGCGCACGAAGACGGCGGGGGAGAACGCCGTCGCGCTCACCCCGGAGGAGACCGCCGCCGTGAACGCCGCGCTCGTCGGCTTCGACCTCCGCCCGGACATGGCGAAGGTATCCTGCCCGGCGCTCGTCGTCGCCGGGACGTACGACCGGATTAATCCGCCCGCCTTCGGCCGGGAGATAGCCGAAGGCCTGCCCCGCGCGGAGTACGCCGAGTTTCCCGGCGGTCATCTTCTGACGATGGAATTCGAGGACGAATACATAGCCCGCGTGAGGGCGTTTCTGAATAAACAGACCGCAGCTTCGTAAAGGAGAGTTGATCATGGCCGATATTTTCGAGCTTCTCATGATAGTCTGCTTCGGCGTTTCGTGGCCGCTGAACATCTACAAGGCGTGGAAGGCGAGGACGACGAAGGGCATCAGCGTGCAGTTTTATTTCCTCATCCTGATAGGGTATCTCTTCGGCATAACGAGCAAGATAATCAAGCTCTCCCGCGGCGTCACGACGCCGGGGTACGTCTGGTTTTTCTATATCCTCAACGCCGTCATCGTGACCCTCGGCATCCTCGTCTGGTTTCGCAATCTGCGGCTCGACAGGGAGGCGGCGGCCGCGGCGAAAAACGACGGGCAGGCGTGATAAAAAACGACAGCAGGGGACGGGCCGTTCGGCCCGCCCTTTTCTTATACGCGCTGTTGCATACGGAGTGCGGGCGCGGTATAATAAAAGAAAACGTCTCATTGAGAGGAGAGTTTTTATGGCATTCGTTCTCAACGTCGTTAATCCGCGCAACGCCCGCATGATCCAGGAGCCGCAGCCCCTGACCGCGCCGCGCCCCGAGACGCTCGACGGCATCCGCATCGCCATCGTCTCGGAAAAGCCCGACGGCTGCCAGTACCTGATGGAGCTGCAGAAGATACTGCAGAAGCGCCACCCGGCCTCGACCGTCGACATCATCCAGGGCTTCGTCTTCAATCCGATGATAACGCTCGGCCAGCTCAAGGGCTACGATACGTTCGTCTACGGCGTGCGCAACACCGCCGCCTTCAATACCGAGCCCGCCATAACCTTCGAAAAGGGCGGCATCCCCGGCCTGCACCTCTGCATGGGCGACAATCTCTACGGCCAGACCAAACGCAACACCAGAGTCTTCGGCCTGCCCGGTCTGAGGATGTACAAGGTCCCGAGCGAGAGATGGCCCGGCGAGAACGAGCCGGAGCTCTTTAAAAAGCTCGCCGAGGACACCGTCGAGGACATCGAAAAGGCGCTGACCGCCCCGCTGACCGAGGAGGAGACGCACCCCGTGCGCGAGGAGTTCGACGGAAGCGACCTCGCCTTCGAGGGCGCGGACTATCAGGAGGCGTTCGAGAAGTTCCAGGAGTATTTCTTCGAGCACGGCTACACCGACGGCATGGCCGTCGCGCCGCCGACGCCCGAGGCCGTCAGGAAAATGCTCGCCGGGACGAGCCGCGACCCCGACGAGGTGATAGAGGGCAACATGACCCCCGGCTACGGCGTCGTGACCGTCGGGAAGATCGCCGTCAACGCCGTCATGGCGGGCGCGAAGCCCGAGTATCTGCCCGTCATAATCACGACGGTCGAGATGCTCTGCGACCAGCACTTCGGCGCGTTCCACGTCATCGCGACGGTCTGCGCGACGAACCTGCTCATCGAGGTCAACGGCCCGATAGCCAGGGAGATAGGCATGAATTCCGGCTTCGGCTACCTCGGCCCCGGCAACCGCGCCAACAGCACCATAGGCCGCGCCGTCAGCCTCTGCTGCATAAACCTCGGCCACATGGATTTCTCCATCGACGGCGGCATGAAGGGCAACCCCTCCAGATACTGCAACCTCACTTTCACCGAGAGCGACGACCTCACCCCGTGGGAGCCGTTCCACGTGACGATGGGCTACGCGCCCGAGGACAGCACAGTCATGATAGACGAGATACTGCAGGTGGACGGCAACTGGCCGTTCGAAATTGAGTATCTGCCGTCCTGCGCGTGGACCGACGGCATCGAGAAGGACCTCAAGCGCATAGCCGACAGAGCCGTCGGCGAGCTCCCGTCCAACCTTGAAAACGCCGCCCGCGCCGTCCACGACATTCATAAGCTCGGCGCCAACGAGGCGAGGCAGAACGCCCTCCCGCTAATAAGCCACCGCAACTATATCCTCGTCCTCTATCCGGGCCTCGCCCGCGAGCTGGCCTCCATGGGCTGGACGAGAGAGAAGCTCGCCCTGTACATAGCGCACCACAACAGGTTCGCCTGGGACGAGCTCGGTCAGGCGCTGCAGGCGAGCGTCCTTGAGCTCGCGAAGAGCGGCAGGATACCCGGCCTCACCGAGGACGACTGCAGGCCCGGCGGCCTCATCCCCATCTTCGACGCCAACCGCCTCGCGATCCTCGTCGCCGGCCCGCTGCAGGGCCAGACCGTCGGCCTCTACAGCATAGGCAGCTACGGCGGCATGGCCGCGCCCGTGCAGATCAAGGATCAGTCCAAGGTGCCGTTCTTCCTCAAGAAGATAACCGGCGCGACGCTGACCAAGGCCGGCAGATAGCGCGCCGGGAAACGGCTGAACTGCATTATGTAAACCGATTAGCCGCATTTAACGCAAAAAGTCCGGGCTCCGTCAGAAAAGACGGGGCCCGGATACTTTATGCTTGACTGTGAGCGCCGCGGGTCAGATCTCGCGGTTGCGGTATATTATATAGGACGCGGCCGTGAATACGACTATCGCGACCGCCGAGGTTATGACGTGCGGCGTGATATACTCGGCGCCGACCGTCGGCTCCCACCATTTATAGCTGAGGAGCGAGGCCGTCGGGAAGACCGTCGAGGCCAGATAGCCCGCCAGAACGGCGAGGCCGACGAACGCCAGCGAGGCGAGCGCGGAGCCCACGGGGTTTCTGACGAGGACGGTCACGAGCATCATCCCGCTGAAGACGGAGAAGCAGTAGAGCAGGAAGCGCAGCTGCGTCGAGACGACGTAGTCGCGCGGGAACATGCTCAGGTCTATGCTCCATTGAGTCCGCACCATGCCGAGCGAGGCGACGATGAGGATGAACGCCGCCAGATAGTAGCGCACCGCGAGCAGCGTAAAGACCAGACCGCGGCTCTGACCGGGAATGAGGACGGCCCTCGTCCTTCTCTTCGTGAGCTCGCGCCCGAGGAAGAACGCGGCTATGATGCAGCCCATAAAGGCGAGACCGGTCGCCGTGGCGACGTAGGCGGTCGGGAAGAGGAAGTCCTTCTGCCTTATCATGAACTCGTCGTAGATATCGCTGATGCTCATGTCGGGGCGCGCCTCGTCGAGCACCATGCGCGAGACCGTCTGCGGGCTCATGCTGCCGTATCTGTTCATGAAGCCCTGATAGGAGTAGGTGTCGCGGAGAGGGGAGACGGCTATCCAGACCGTGATGGTGAAGGTAATGAGGAAGATCAGGATGAACCAGGGCTTTTTGACCGCCCTGAATATCTGCGCCTTGAGCAGCTTGATCATCTCATCGCCCCCTTTCTCCTCGGCTTTTCGGGCGCTATCTCGTCGAAATACGCCTCCGGCTCCTCGAGCCCGCGCTCGGCGAGCTCAGCGTCGAGCTCCGCGGCGGTCATCTGGCCGACGAGCTTGCCCTCGTCGATGAAGATATAGTCCGTCGCGAGCCCGTAGAGCTCCGTGAGCGTGCGCGCGGTCGCGAGTATCGTGACGCCCTTTTCCGCGTTCGTCCTCGTCAGAAGTCCGCGCGTATCCTCGACGCCGTCGACGTCGAGACCGTTCAGCGGCTCGTCGAGAAGCAGTATATCGGGATCGCCGACCATCGCCGCGGCTATGCCGGTAAGCTGCTTGACCCCAAGCGTGGCCGAGCGCGTCCCGCGCTTGCCGACGTCGCTGTTTCTCAGCCTGAGCGAGCTGCGCAGCTCCTTTATCTGCTCCTTGTCGTTTTTGCCGACGAGCATGCCGCGCACGGCCAGATTGTCGCCGATGGAGAGCTCGTCGTAGAGCGCCGGCTCGTCGACGAACGCGCCTATCGACTTGCGCGCACGGCGCAGGCCGCGCCTGTCGCTGCGGCCGAGGAGCTCTATCGTGCCCTCATAGCGCAGCGCGAAGCCGGCCAGAAGTGAGAGCAGCGTCGTCTTGCCCGAGCCGTCCCTTCCGACGAGGCCGTAGATGCGGCCCTTTTTAAGCTCCAGGCTCACTTTGTCGAGAGCGGTCCTTTTCCCGTATCGCTTCGTGAGTTCGCGTATGGAGATGACGGTCTCCGCAGAGTCCATCCCGCTTCGCCTCCTTGAATGCGGCCGGGCGGGACCCGGCCTTTTCTGCCAACATTGTCAACAACAGAATAACATCTCACCGTGCTTTTAGTCAATAAAATACGGATAAAAGCCCCGTTTAGGCGCGCGAAAAGTCGTTTAAGGCCCCCGAACCGTCAAAAGCGA
>JAFZAM010000052.1 GCA_017557265.1 Oscillospiraceae bacterium
CAACTGCAGCACCTGCGGCGGCTCCTGCGGCGCGGCTCAGGACCTGCGCGCGGAGCTCAACGCGCACAGCACCGTAAAGCACGCCATAGCCGTCGTCTCCGGCAAGGGCGGCGTCGGCAAATCGACCGTGACGAGCATGCTCGCCGTCGCGATGAACCGCCGCGGCTTCAAGACCGCCGTGCTCGACGCGGACATGACCGGCCCCTCCATCCCGAAGTGCTTCGGCGTCTCCGAGCGCGCGGCCGCCTGCGAATACGGCATCCTGCCCGCCGAGACGAAGACCGGCGTCAAGCTGACCTCCATCAACCTCTTCCTCGAGGAGGAGGACGATCCCGTCGTCTGGCGCGGCATCATCATCGGCAACACCGTCAAGCAGTTCTGGACGGACGTGTACTGGGGCGACGTGGACTATATGTTCATCGACATGCCGCCGGGAACGGGCGACGTGCCCCTGACGGTCTTCCAGTCCATCCCCGTAGACGGGATCATCGTCGTGACGAGCCCGCAGCAGCTCGTCGGCATGATAGTCGGCAAGGCCGTCAAGATGGCGGAGATGATGAATATCCCCGTCCTCGGCCTTATCGAGAACATGAGCTATTTTGAGTGCCCCGACTGCGGGAAAAAGCACGAGATATTCGGCAGGAGCAGCCTCGAGGAGGTCGCCGCAAAGTACGGCGTCCCCGTCCTCGCGCGCCTGCCCATGAGGCCGGACGCCGCCGCCGCGTGCGACGCCGGCAAGGTCGAGGACCTCAGCTTCCCCGAGCTCGAGAGCGTCGGCGACAAGCTCTGAGATGTCCGCTCTGACGAGACTTAAAACGAGATATATAGGCGACCGCCGCTTCTATGGGATGCTTCTGGCGGTCGCCGTTCCCATTATGGTCCAAAACGGGATCACGAACTTCGTCAACCTCCTCGACAACATCATGGTCGGCCAGCTCGGGACGGAGTCGATGAGCGGCATCTCCATCGTCAACCAGCTCATCTTCGTCTTCAACATCTGCATCTTCGGCGCGACCTCCGGCGCGGGCATCTTCACCGCGCAGTTTTACGGCAGCGGGGACAACGACGGCGTCCGCGCGACGTTCCGCTTCAAGCTGATGATATGCCTCGTGCTCGCCGCGATCTTCGTGACGGGCTTCGCCGTCAAGGGCGAGGACCTCATCCGGCTCTATATGAACGACGAGAACGCCGAGAGCGTCCTGCTCGCGGTCTCCGAGGGGCGCGGCTATCTCGACATCATGGTGATCGGGCTCGTCCCGTTCACGTTCTCCGCCGTCTACGTCGGGACGCTCAGGGAGACGGGCAATACCGTCCCGCCCATGGTCGCGGGCATCGCGGCGGTCTTCGTCAATCTCGTCTTCAACTACATACTCATCTTCGGAAAGCTCGGCGCGCCCGTCATGGGCGTGCGCGGCGCCGCCGTCGCGACGGTCATCGCCCGCTTCGCCGAGCTCGCGATAATCGTTATTTGGACCCACACGCACCACGCGCGCTGCCCCTTCATGCAAGGGGTCTACAAGTCCATGCGCGTGCCGGGGACGATCGTAAAGCGCATCTTCGTAAAGGGCGCGCCGCTCATGCTCAACGAGGTCCTCTGGAGCGTCGGCATGGCGATGATAACCCAGTGCTACTCGCTGCGCGGCCTGAGCGCCGTCGCCGCGATGAACATCAATTCGACGATGTTCAACCTCTTCAGCATCGTCTTCATCGCGCTCGGCAGCTCCGTCGGCATCATAATAGGGCAGCTCCTCGGCGCGGGGAAGATGGACGAGGCGCGCGACGCGGACAGAAAGCTCATATTCTCCTCGTTTTTGTGCTGCATCGCCGTCGGCGCGCTGATGTTCGCGGCCTCCGGCGTCATCCCGAAGGCGTATAAGACGAGCGACGAGGTGCGCTCTCTCGCGACGAGCCTTATCAGAGTCGTGGCCGTGCTAATGCCCATCCACGCCGTGACCCACGCCTGCTACTTCACCCTGCGCTCCGGCGGGCGGACGTTCATAACGTTCCTCTTCGACAGCGTGTTCCTCTGGGTCGTGAACTACCCGGTCGTCTGGTGCCTCACGCATTTGACGGAAATGCACATCGTCCCGCTTTACGCCATATCGAGCGGCCTCGACCTCGTCAAGGTCGCCATCGGCCTTGCGATGGTCGCGAGCGGCGTCTGGATACGCAACATCGTCGACTCGCCGGACTCTGAAGAAGAATAGAAAAAGCCTCTCGGAGGAGGCTTTGAGGACGCGCACCCCATAGGCTTCCCCCCGCCGGGGGGAAGCTGTCAGCGTCAGCTGACTGATGAGGGGCGTCTTCTCCCGGCATAAGGTCAATGCCCCTCATCCGGTCTCGCTTCGCTCAACCACCTTCCCCCCGCCGGGGGGAAGGCTTTTTTGCCCAAAACGAAAGGAGCGCCCTGCTGTATGCGGGGCGCTCCGTATCTATGATAAAGCTATTTGACGTTGTCGATGTATCTGATCGCGGCGAGGGCGGAGACGGCTCCGTCGGCGCTCGCGGTCGTTATCTGGCGTATGCGCTTGGCGCGGCAGTCGCCCGCGACGAAGAGACCGGGAAGCCCCGTCTCGCAGGTCTCGTCGGCGGCAATGTAGCCCTGGCCGTCGAGCTCGACGACGTCGGCGAAGACCCCGTTTTCCGGGATGAGGCCGACCGCGAGGAAGACGCCCGAGCAGTCGACGCGGTGATCCTTTCCGTCCTTCGTGCGGACGAGGACGCCCGTCAGCTCGCCGTTCTCGGTCGCGTAGCCCGTGACCTTGACCCCGCAGATTATCTTGACGTTCGCCATCGCGGCGAGCCTGTCGGCGAGGGTCTTCTCGCCGGTCAGGAAGTCGAGGTCCTGCAGTATCGTGACGCTCTTGCTCGTCTCGGCGAGCAGGACGGCCTCCTGCAGCGCGCTGTTGCCGCCGCCCACGAGGGCGACGTCCTGCCCGGCGTAGAACGCGCCGTCGCAGACCGCGCAGAAGGAGATGCCGTTGCCGATGAGCTCGTCCTCGCCCGGAAGGCCGAGGGTGCGGTGCTTGACGCCCGCGGAGATGATGACGGCGCGGCTCTCATAGGCCCCGCCCTCCTCGGTGCGGACGCGGAAGTTTTCGCCCTTTTCTATCTTGACGACGTTCTCGAGCTCGAGCTCGGCGCCCTTTGCGAGGACCTGCTCGGTCAGCGCGTCGGCAAATTCGAGGCCGCTCATCTCTTTCGTGCCGGGCCAGTTTTCTATCTTCGGCGAGAAGGCGACCTGCCCGCCGAAGCTGTTCTTTTCAAGCACGAGGACGGTCTTTCCCGCCCTCAGGGCGTAGAGGGCGGCCGTAAGGCCGGCCGCCCCTCCGCCTACGCAGATTATATCGTACATGTCTTCGCTCCTCAGCCCGCGCGGGAGGCGGCAAGGAAGGCCTTGATGTCCGCGACGCCCGCGAACTTCTCATAGGTCTTGCCGTCGGTGACGACGAGGGTCGGGGCCTGCTTTATGCCGAACTCCGCGACCTTGTCGAGGTTCTCCTCGGCGATGAGCTTTTCATACTTCATGCCGGCCTTGTCGAGCAGGCTCGCGACGACCTTGCAGTTGGGGCAGGTCGTGCGCGCGAAGAGGATGAGGCGGGACTCGCCGAGCGCGACGGGCGCGCCGGTCTCCGTGATGACGGCGACGGGGGCGTCGGCCGGGGTCCTCGGCTTGAGGACGGAGCGCTCGATGCAGTAGACCTGACGGTCCTTGTACTCCTGGACCTTGCCGTCGTTCCAGTTCTGGACGGGGCGGTAGTAGCCGGTGATGCGGGAATAGACCTCGGCGGGCTGTCCGCAGTGCGGGCAGGTAAACTGCTCGCCGACGAGGTAGCCGTGCTCGCGGCACACGCTGTAGGTCGGGGAGAGAGTGTAGTACGGGAGCTGGTAGTTTTCGGCGATCTTGCGCACGAGGGAAGCCGCGGCCTCCCAGCTCGGGAGCTTCTCGCCGAGGAAGGCGTGGAAGACGGTGCCGGAGGTGTAGAGCGTCTGGAGCTGATCCTGGATGTCGAGCGCGGTGAAGATGTCCTCCGTGAAGCTGACGGGCAGGTGGGAGCTGTTGGTGTAGTAGGGGGTGCCGTCCATGTTGGCGGTGATGATGTCGGGATAACGCTCTCTGTCGTGCTTGGCGAGGCGGTAGGAGGTGGACTCGGCGGGGGTAGCCTCGAGGTTGAAGAGGTCGCCGTACTTCTCCTGATAGTCCGAAAGGCGCTCGCGCATGTGGTTGAGGACGTCCTTCGTGAATTCCTGCGCGGCGGGGTCGGTGAGGTCGGCGCGCAGCCAGCGGGCGTTGAGGCAGGCTTCGTTCATGCCGACGAGGCCGATGGTCGAGAAGTGGTTGGCGAAGGAGCCGAGGTAGCGCTTGGTGTAGGGATAGAGGCCGGCGTCGAGGAGCCTGGTGATGACCTTGCGCTTGACGTCGAGGGAGCGGGCGGCGATGTCCATCATGTTGTTGAGGCGCTCGTAGAACTCCTCGGGGGTCTTGGAGAGGTAGGCTATGCGCGGCATGTTTATCGTCACGACGCCGATGGAGCCGGTGCTCTCGCCGGAGCCGAAGAAGCCGCCGGACTTCTTGCGCAGCTCGCGCAGGTCGAGGCGCAGGCGGCAGCACATGCTGCGCACGTCGCTGGGCTCCATGTCGGAGTTTATGTAGTTGGAGAAGTAGGGGGTGCCGTACTTGGAGGTCATCTCGAACAGGAGCTTGTTGTTCTCCGTCTCGGACCAGTCGAAGTCGCGGGTTATCGAGTAGGTCGGGATGGGATACTGGAAGCCGCGGCCGTTGGCGTCGCCCTCTATCATGATCTCGATGAACGCCTTGTTGACCATGTCCATCTCGCGCTTGCAGTCCTTATAGCAGAAGTCGAGCTCCTTGCCGCCGACTATGCAGGGCAGCTCCGCGAGGTCCGCGGGGACGGTCCAGTCGAGCGTTATGTTGGAGAAGGGAGCCTGCGTGCCCCAGCGCGACGGGGTGTTGACGCCGTAGACGAAGCTCTGGATGCACTGCTTGACCTCTTTGTAGGAGAGGTCGTCGACCTTGACGAAGGGCGCGAGGTAGGTGTCGAAGGAGGAGAACGCCTGCGCGCCGGCCCATTCGTTCTGCATGATGCCGAGGAAGTTGACCATCTGGTTGCAAAGCGTGCTCAGGTGGCCGGCGGGGGAGGAGGTGATCTTGCCGGGGATGCCGCCGAGACCCTCCTGGATGAGCTGCTTGAGGCTCCAGCCCGCGCAGTAGCCGGTCAGCATGGAGAGGTCGTGCAGGTGCATCGCCGCGCTGGAGTGGGCGCGGGCTATCTCCTCGTCGTATATCTCGCTGAGCCAGTAGTTGGCGGTGATGGCGCCGGAGTTGGAGAGGATGAGGCCGCCGACGGAGTAGGTGACGGTGGAGTTCTCCTTGACGCGCCAGTCGTTTATCTTGAGGTAGTTGTCGACGGTCTTCTTGTAGTCGAGGACGGTCTCGTCGATGTTGCGCAGGTTCTCGTGCTGCTTGCGGTAGAGGATGTAGGCCTTAGCGACCTCGCCGTAGCCCGCCTCGCCGAGAACGTGCTCGACGCTGTCCTGGATGTCCTCGACGGCGATGAGCTCGTCTTTTATTTTTTTCTGGAAGTCGGCGGTGACCTTCAGGGCGAGAAAATCGATGATGTCGGGGGTGTAGTTGGTGTCTGTGGCGACGAAGGCCTTTTCGATGGCGGCGCCGATCTTGGAGATCTCGAAATCGACGACCTTGCCGTCTCTTTTAATGCATCTGTACATGACGTTTCCTCCGGGCTCCACGGCCCTTTTTATGATTAAAATATTATAAAAAGACGATGTGTGCCGCCTGAGGGCGCAATGCCCCCGGACAGCACACATAGATTAGCACAGGCCAAATATTATGTCAATATAGAATCGCAAAATATTGATGACAAATTGGATACAAACCACAATATATAGTTTTCAACCTTTTTTTACTCAATCCCGCGCAGCTCCGCCGAGGGGACGTAAAGCCGCAGTACGTCAAGCATTTGACGCGCCTGCTCCGCAGTCGGGGAGGACATCGGCGCGCCGACCGTGTCGCCCGAATCCTTGTACCCCTGGATGAAGAACGCCCGCGCGCCGCGCGTGAGGGCGCCTATGGCGTGGAAATCCTCGGGCGTATGCGTGTCGGGGGAGACGGTCGTGCGGAATTCGTAGGGGAAGGAGCCGCCCGTGAGCAGCGCTATCGAGCGCTCTATCGGCGCGATGTCGAGACCGGGGACGCCCGTCAGCGCGGGGTACTTTTCCGGCGCGCCCTTAATGTCCATGGCGACGTAGTCGAGGAGCCCCTCGTCGAGAAGCGCCTTGAGCCGCTCGGGCAGGAGGCCGTTGGTGTCGAGCTTGACGAGCGCGCCGCGCTCCCTCAGCTCGCGGATGAAGTCCGCGAGGTCGGGCTGCAGCAGGGGCTCGCCGCCCGTCAGGCAGACGCCCTCTATGATGCCGCGGCGCTTTTCGAGCAGCGCGAAGACCTCCTCCGGGTCGATGACGGGCTGCTCGGCGGGCCGCAGGACGAGCCCGGCGTTGTGGCAGTAGGGGCAGCGCAGGTTGCACCCTCCCGTGAAGACCGTGCAGGCGACCCTGCCGGGCCAGTCGAGGAGAGTCAGCTTTTGAAATCCGCAGATGAGCATATCGGCGCCTCCGTTTCTTTTGCGATACCATTCTACCACTAAAAACGTCCCGATAGAAACTTTTTTTCAGATCGTTTATAAAACCGCCGCCGGTCCGCGGAAAACTCTTGATTTTCCCTCCGGACTGTTCTAATATAAAAAGGTAAAAAAGAATATCGCTCCGAGCCCCGAGCCTAAGGCGGAAGCTATGGCGGAAGGGCCGCTGATCGGATTCAGACCGGTCGCCGGGGTCTCGCCGGAAACGGCGCGGCCTTCCATGCTTGAGAAGGAGAGAGTTTTTGACGCGACGGCCCGCGTGTATACGTGCCCGCCGGCGGCCGCGTCCCCGTATCCGTACGACCTCTGCTTCCGGGCGGAGGTTTTTCCCTGCCCGGCGGCCCGGCGGCGCCCGTCTGTTGATGATATATTATTTCATTTAAGGAAGGCGGATCCATCATGCAGAGAAAAAACGTTTTCAGAGCGATCGCGCTGTTCCTCCTGATCGCGATGTTCCTTTCGCTGGGCGTCTTCGCCGCAGCCGAAGGCGAGCAGACCGCGGCTCTGGAGATCTACGCGCAGACCGGCGAGGGCGAAGCCGTACTCGCCAAGGCCTATACGGCCGAGGAGCTTGACGCGCTCAAGGAGACCAAGGCCGACGGCTACGGCTACGTCTACTTCAAGGGCGACGCCGCCAACGCCGTCGCCGCGACGGAGTTCGTGACGCTCGACGCGCTGTTTGCCGACGCGGGCGTTGAGTTCGGCGAGGGCGCCAAGCTCGATATCGTCTGCTCCGACGGCCCCTACACCAAGGGCGACTTCAGCTACGAGGACCTGTCCGCGCGCGGCGTGGACATGGACGGCAATGCCGTTCCGACGGCGATAGCCATCACGTGGAATAACGGCTCGCTGGCCGACGGCACCGTCGCGGATATCGCG
>JAFZAM010000053.1 GCA_017557265.1 Oscillospiraceae bacterium
CCGGCGAGGACCTCGTCCGCACGGCGGCCGAGAGCGGCGTGCCGGTCGTCTCCATCCCCGGGCCCTGCGCCGCGATAACGGCTCTCGCCGCCTCCGGCATGCCGACTGGGCGCTTTACTTTCGAGGGGTTCCTCTCGGTGACGAAAAAGACCCGCCGCGAAAGGCTCGCTGAGCTCAAAGACGAGCCGCGCACCATGATATTCTACGAGGCTCCGCACAAGCTCGTCTACACGCTCGCGGACATGCTTGAGGCGTGGGGCGACCGCGAGGTCTGCATAGCTCGCGAGCTCACCAAGCTGAACGAGGAGGTCTTCCGCACGACGCTCGCCGGCGCGCTGGAAAAGTACCGCGAGACGCCGCCGCGTGGCGAATTCGTCCTCATAATCTCCGGCGCGGAGCCGGAGGCTCCCTCCGCGACGCTCGAGGACGCGCTCGGGCGCGTCGAGCAGCTGCGCGCCGAGGGCATGAAGCTCAAGGACGCCTCGCGCGCCGCCGCCGAGGAGACGGGGCTTTCCCGGACTGAAATATACAATGCCGCCCTCCGGAGCTCCGGGGACGGCATCGAATAGACCCTTTTGACTTGCCCGGGCGGCTCAGCCGCCCAGATGGTTGCGAAGGTAGTCGGCCCACCTATTGTAGCCGGTGGTGTTCAGATGCGCCCCGTCCCAGCCCTTGTACTGCGAGGGCAGGTAGCCCTCGGCGTCCGCAATGGCCTCGTAGACGTTGACGAACATGCAGTTTTTATCCCGCGCAAGCTGAGCGAGCGCGGTATTTTTTGTCTGTATGGTATATATGCTGAAGCCCTCCGCCGCCTTCTGTCTCGTGACCGGCAGGATGGACTGGATGCATATTTCGATATCCGGGCGCAGGGCGCGTATGGCGTCGATGAGCGCGGAGTAGTTGGCGATATAGGTCTCGGTGGCGAAGCCGAGCTCGTTGATGCCGAGCATGATTATGACGCGATCCCATTCGCGGTACGTGAGCGCGTCGCTGAACGTGCGCGACACGCCGTTATTGACGCATTTGAGAGTCTTCGAGCGGATGTTCCAGCAGCCGCAGCCGTCGTAATAGAAATACGTCGGGGTCTTGAGGTCGCTGTAGCCTCCGAGGCCGCAGGTAAGCGAGTCGCCGAGGAACATGGTGTTTATAAACCACTCGTTGTCGAGCGGAGTGAGGACGGGCTCCTCGGGCTCGGGCTCCGGCTCCGGCTGATGGGGCGATTTGCCGTCGATGAGGCGCTCCTCCTGAACGAGCATGCGCATGACTATCGTCGCCGTCTGGGCGCGCGTGAGCTCGAGGTCTCCCTTATAGGAGCCCTTCTCGTCGCAGCCGCCTATGACTCCGGCGGAATAGACGGTCTTGACGGCCTCGGCGTACTCCTCGGGTATCTCCTCGTAGTCGCCGATGCGCTCCGCGACCTCGTCGGGAGCGGCTATATCCTCGCACATGATGTCCGTCATGACGGCGCTTATGATGACGGCGACCTTGTAGCGCGAGATGCTGTCATACATTTCCTCCGCGGGGACGAGCTCCTCGGTGATTATGCCGTGCTCGAGCGCGGCGGCGTAGAACCTCTCGCCCCACGTCTCGCCCTCGGCCTGGGGCTCTATCTCCTCGGTATAGAACGTCATGCCGAGTATCTTCAGCAGCTGCGCGGCCTCAAGGGGATCGTTCGGGCCGAAGGTCCCGTCGCCGTAGCCGTCGATGATGCCCATTTCCGTCAGCATCTCGACGGGCTGAGCGTACCACTCGTTCTCGGAAACGTCGGAAAAGGCCGCGAAGGCCTGAACGGAGAGCGCCAGCGCGACGACTGCGGCGCAGATGACTTTGAAAACAGACTTCATGATATATCGTCCTTCATCTCCGTCGAGGCTCTTTGCCCGGCGGAGTTTTTGTTGAGAATTCGGTTTGTTTAGTATATAATAAACACGTACGAATATCAACCGCAAAAAAGGCGTTATTTTCCACAAAGATCGGAGCGTACTCATGTCTTTCGTCCATCTCCACGTACACAGCGAATACTCGCTGCTCGACGGCGCCTGCCGCATCGAGCGGCTGGTCGCGCGCGCCAAGGAGCTCGGTCAGTCCGCCGTCGCGGTGACGGACCACGGCGTCATGTACGGGGCCATAGACTTCTATAAAGAGTGCAAAAAGCAGGGCGTCAAGCCCATCATCGGCTGCGAGATATACGTCGCGCCGCGCCGCGCCGCCGACAAGGAGCGCGGGATAGACAACAAGTATTATCATCTAATCCTGCTGTGCAAAAACATGACGGGATACAAAAATCTCTGCTATATGGTGAGTTCCGGCTTCGTCGACGGCTTCTACGTCAAGCCGAGGGTCGACAAGGAGCTCTTCAGGACGCACCACGAGGGGCTCATCGCGCTCTCCGCGTGCCTCTCGGGCGAGATACCGAAGCTCATCGCCTCCGGGGAGTACGACGCGGCGAAGGCCCGCGCGCTCGAGATGCGCGATATATTCGGCGAGGACAGCTTCTACCTCGAGCTGCAGGATCACACCGCCGGCACGGACGAGACCTCCGAGGAGGCGGAGCGCCTGCGCGACGAGCAGCACGCCGTCAACACCGCCCTCATGCGCATCTCCGCCGAGACGGGAATCCCCCTCGTCGTCACGAACGACGCGCACTACATTACGCGCGAGGACGCCTACGCGCAGGACGTGCTCATGTGCATCCAGACGCAGAAGACCCTCGAGGACGAGGACCGCATGAAGTATCCGACCAGCGAATTTTACGTCAAGTCCGAGGACGAGATGCGCGCCCTCTTCCCCAACTACCCCGAGGCCGCGGACAACACCGTCAAAATCGCGGATATGTGTCAGCTCGAATTCGAGTTCAACAAGTACCACCTGCCGGAATTTGCCCTTCCCGAGGGCGAGACGAGCAGCGGGTACCTGCGCAAGCTCTGCTACAAAGGGCTCGCGGAGAGATTTGACGAGGCTCGCGCCAAGGAGCTCGAGCCGAGGCTCGAATACGAGCTCGGCGTCATCGAGAAGATGGGCTTCAGCGAGTACTTCCTCATCGTCTCCGACTTCATCGGCTTCGCCAAGGGCTCCGGCATCCCCGTCGGGCCCGGGCGCGGCAGCGCGGCGGCGAGCCTCGTCGCCTACTGCCTGAACATAACCGACGTCGACCCCATCAAATACGCGCTCTATTTCGAGCGCTTCCTCAATCCCGAGCGCGTCAGCATGCCGGATATCGACATCGACTTCTGCGTCAACCGGCGCGGCGAGGTCATTGATTATGTAAACCGAAAGTACGGGCACGACCACGTCGCGCAGATAGTCACCTTCGGCACGATGGCGGCGCGCGGAGCCATACGCGACGTCGCGCGCGTCATGGGCATGAGCTACGCCGAGGCGGACAACGCGGCCAAGCTCGTCCCCGCGACGCTGAACATCAAGCTCAGCGAGGCGCTGGAGCTCTCAAAGCCCCTGCGCGACCTCTATGAGAGCGACGAGCGCATGAAGACCATGCTCGACACGGCGCGCGCCATTGAGGGCATGCCGCGCCACGCCTCGACCCATGCGGCGGGCGTCGTCATAACGCGCAGGCCCGTCTACGAGTACGTGCCGCTGGCGAAAAACGACGACGTCACCGTCACGCAGTACTCGATGACGACGCTCGAGGAGCTCGGGCTGCTGAAGATGGACTTCCTGGGGCTTCGGAACCTGACCGTCCTCTACGACGCGGTCGAGCTCGTTAAAAAGACCGTCCCCGACTTCGACCTCAAGAAGATACCGGACGACGACAAGGCCGTCTTCGACATGCTCTCGGCTGGCAAAACGACGGGCGTTTTCCAGATGGAGAGCACGGGCATGACCGGCGTCTGCGTCGGACTGAAGCCCGGCAGTCTGGAGGACGTTTCGGCTATCATCGCGCTCTACAGACCCGGACCGATGGACTCCATCCCCCGCTTCATCGACCGCCGCAACCACCCCGAGCACATCACCTACAAGCACGAGATGCTCCGCGACATACTCGACGTCACGTACGGGTGCATCGTCTATCAGGAGCAGGTCATCCAGATATTCCGCAAGCTCGGCGGCTTCTCGGCCGGTCAGGCGGACATGATACGCCGCGCCATCTCCAAGAAGAAGGAGGCGCAGATACTCAAGGAGCGCGAATCCTTCATACACGGCGACCCCGAGCGCGGCATCCCCGGCGCCGTCGCGAACGGCATCCCCGAGAAGACCGCGAATGAGATTTACGACGAGATAGTCGACTTCGCGAGCTACGCCTTCAACAAGGCGCACAGCGTCTGCTACGCAGTCATAGCCTACCAGACGGCATATCTGAAATGCCACTATCCGAAGGAATACATGGCCGCCCTGCTCTCCTCCGTGCTGGACGTGACGAGCAAGGTCGGCGAATACATCTCCGACTGCCGCGCAAACGGCATCACCGTCCTCCCGCCGGACGTCAACGCCTCCGGAGAGGGCTTCACCGTCACGGACGAGGGCATACGCTTCGGCCTCGCGGCCGTCAAGAGCATAGGCAAGGGCTTTATAAGAAACCTCGTCGCCGAGCGCGAGGCGGGCGGCCCCTTCGCGTCGCTGGCCGATTTCTGCGAGCGCATGTTCGGGACGGAGCTCAACAAGCGCAGCGTCGAAAACCTCATCAAATCCGGCGCGATGGACTCCCTCGGCGCGACCCGCGCCGCCATGCTGCAGGGCTTCGAGTCCGTCATGGACGGCGTCGCCTCCGAGCGGCGCAGGAACCTCGACGGGCAGTTCGACCTCTTCGGCGGCGGCGAGGAGACCTTCGAGGCCGTCCTGCCGGACATCCCCGAGCTCCCGCCGAGAAAGCTGCTCGAGCTTGAGAAAGAGGCGACGGGCCTCTACCTCTCCGGGCACCCGATGGACGAATACCGCGCCGCGGCGAACAAAGGCGGCGCAATACCCATCTCCCGCGTCGTCGCCTCCTTCGGCGAGGACGCGACCGGCGAATTCGCCGACGAGGACATAGTCACCATCGCGGGCATCGTCACCGCCGTCAAGACAAAGACGACGAAGAACAACTCCCTCATGGCCTACGTCACGCTCGAGGACGACACGGGCGCCATCGAGCTCATCGTCTTCAGCCGCCTGCTCAACGAGCAAAGCGGCAGGCTGACCGGCGACAAGGCCGTCTTCGTGACGGGGCGCATCTCCGTGCGCGACGAGAAGGAGCCTCAGATCATGGCCGAGTCCATCCGCGGCATAGACGAGGCGCCGGGCGGCAATTATCGCGCCCCGGCCGCTCCGCGCCCGCAGATACGCGAGGAGGCCCCGCCCGAGCCCGCTCCCTCCGCTCCGAAGACGCTCTGGCTGAAGTTCCCGTCCGAGAGCTCGCCGGACTACGAATACCTCAAGAAGATACTCGTCATGTTCCCCGGCGCCGAGCGCGTCGTATGCTACTTCGCGGACACGGGCAAAAAGCTCGCCTCGGCCTGCCTCGTGCACGAATACCTCGTCGGCGAGATGCGCGGGAGGCTCGGCGAGAGCAGCGTCGTCGTCAAATAAAAGCTCAAAAAAACACGCCGCAAGTCATCAGACTTGCGGCGTGCGTTTTTGTCCGTCAATCCGTTACGTACGGAAGAAGGGCGATCTGGCGGGCTCTCTTTATGGCCTCGGTGAGCTGGCGCTGATGCATCGCGCAGGTACCGGTGGTCCTGCGGGGAAGGATCTTGCTGCGCTCGGAGAGGTAGCGGCGGAGCTTCGCCGTGTCTTTATAGTCGATATGCGTGGCCTTGTCGACGCAGAACTGGCAAACCTTCCTGCGCTTGTGACCGTCGCGGTTGACCTTGTTGTCACGCTCTTGTGCCATTAGTCTGACCTCCTGTCAATTTTGATCAAAACGGGAGCTCCCCGTCGTCTTCAAGGGCGGTGAAGCCCTGCTCGATCGGGGGAACGCTGTAGTTGGAAGAATAGTCGCCCTCGGAAGCGCCGTCGCGGTTTCTCTTGCTCTCGGCAAAATAGACGTTGTCCGCCACGACCTCGGCGCTGCGGCGCTTTCCGCCGTCTCTGTCGGTCCAGTCGCGGATCTGCAGACGGCCGGAAACGGCGACGAGCTGGCCCTTCGTGAAGTACTTGGACACGAAGTCGGCGGTCGAACGCCATGCGACTATGTCGATGTAGTCCGTCTGCTTCTGGCCGCCGTTGGAGGAGAAATCCCTCTCGACGGCGAGTGAAAAGCTCGCGACGGACGTCCCCTGCTGCGTGTGGCGCAGCTCGGGGTCTCTCGTAAGACGACCCATGAGAACGATGTGGTTAAGCATTTGTTCGCCCTCCTCAGTCTTCGACGACGGTTATCAGAGAACGCATGACGTTCTCGGTGATACCGAGCACGCGCTCGAGCTCCGCGGGGAAATCGGGCGCAGAGGTGAACTTCGCGAGAACGTAGTAGCCCTCGGGCATATCGTCGATAAGATAAGCCAGACGCTGCTTGCCGATCTCCTGAAGCTCGTTGAGCGTTCCGTTGGCCTCGATGAGAGCCTTGAACTTCTCAACAATCGCGGCCGTATCCTCCTCGGAAATGGTCGCGTTGATGATGAACATCACCTCATAGTTGTCCGTGATCTTAGCCATTTCTTTGCACCTCCTTCTGGACTGATGGCCCGCCCTTGGCATTGCGGCGGGCAAGAAGTTGTATATTCGCCCATAATGGGCTTAATTATTATACACGTTTTCGATGCGTTGTCAACGTTTATTTTCTATGCGGCTCATGCCCTTCTTCCCGCCGAGGTCGGCGACCATTTTGCGGAACACGTTTATGCGCGGGAGCAGGTACATGAGCGGCAGGCCGATGACGAAGAGAACGGCCGCCTCGCCCGCGAAGACCTCCAGCGCAAAGAGCGGGAACGAAGCCGCGAAGGAATCCGGCGTCAGCACCTTCGCGAGCACTGCGCCGACGATGAGACCGTTTGCGACGGCGGGCGGCAGGCACGCGAGGGGCTTATTCGGGATGAGCGAGGTCGCGGCTCCGGCGATGAGCGTCGCGAGAGAGCCGAAAACGACGTCGAGCGCGCCGTTGCCGCCGATGAGGTTCGCGACGACGCAGCCGACTACGAGGCCCCACGTCGAGCTCGGGATGAAAAACGGCAGTATGCAGAGCACCTCCGAGATGCGAAACTGCACGGGTCCGTAGCTTATGGGAGCGAGCACGAGGGTCAGCGCGGCGTAGAGCGCCGCGACGACGGCGGCGAAGGTCATTCGCCGAAGGTGCACGTTCACGTTGGAATTAGCGTTCATGGTCCGATCCTTTCGTCGCCGGGAGCGAGCCTGCAGCCGCACCAGCTCTGTCTGTATATCCCGTATTCGCGGCACAGCTCGATGCTGCGCAGGTATCCGTTGCGTTTCTTGAAATCGCAGGGCAGCCAGCGGACGGAACGCGCGGCGGCCTCGCGCATGCCGATCTCATTTATGAGCTCGGCGTTTTTGTGCGGGGAGATGGTGAGCGTCGTCGTGAAATAGTCGTACCCGCCCTCCCTGCAGAGCTCGGCCGTCTTTCCGAGCCGGAGCGAAAAGCATGCCGGGCAGCGCGCGCCGCCCTCGGGCTCTGCCTCCATGCCGCGGACGGCGGCGAGGAAGACGCTCTCTTCACGCGGGCCCTCTATGAGCCTCACGCCGGAGGCCCGGGGCATGACGGCGAGGAGCTTATGCAGCGCTTCGAGCCGGCGGTCGTACTCCTCCGCGGGCATGATGTTCGGATTATAGAAATAGAGGTCTATCTCGAAGTGCTCCGTCAGGTACTCGAGGACGTAGCTCGAGCAGGGCGCGCAGCAGGCGTGCAGGAGCAGCCTCGGGCGCTCCGCGCCGAGGCTCTCTATGATCTTGTCGAGTTCGAGCTGCCAGTTCATTTTTCCGACCTCCGCAGGTATTCTACCATAAACCGCGCGGAATGCAACTGTTTACAGTATATACTTGATTTGCGGCCCGTCCGCGGAGTATATTGTAAAGGTAATAAGACTGCGACACGCGGGCGCTGCGGCGTTCCGCGCATTACCCGTTTGCGGAGGAAGTTTTGAAGGCTCTTGCGACCGCGCTCAAGGCGAGCCCCGAATTTTCGGAGCTGCTCAACAGAATAGACGGCGGAGGCTGTCCCCTCGTCATCTCCGGCGTGGAGGCCGTGCATGCGGCCCACCTCGCCGCGGCGGTGCGCGTCTGCGC
>JAFZAM010000054.1 GCA_017557265.1 Oscillospiraceae bacterium
CATGGTCGACGCGCTCGACGGGGCGCCCGGGGTCATGAGCGCGCGCTTCGCGGGCGGCCACGATTCGACAGACGCGCAAAAGTGCGCGTATCTGCTCGAAAAAATGGAAGATAAGGAACAACGCGCCGCGAGATTCGTCTCATATATTGCCTGCGTATTCCCGGACGGCGGCGAGGTCTCCGCTCACGGGGAGTGCCGGGGGGAGATAATCCGCGCCCCGAGAGGGGAGAGCGGATTCGGATACGATCCCGTTTTCGTGCCGGAGGGATACTGCGAGACGTTCGCCGAGCTCGGGCCTGAGATAAAAAACGGGATATCACACAGAGCGAGAGCGCTCCTCGCTTTCAAAGAGGAGCTCGCCCGCTATTTGGGGAGGCAGTCATGCTGACAGGAAAACAGCGCGCATATCTCCGCGGACTCGCCAACGGCGAGGATACGATTCTGTACATCGGCAAGGGCGGCATAACCGAGAATATCGTGACGCAGGCCTCCGACGCGCTGCTCGCGCGTGAGCTCATAAAGGGCCGCGTGCTCGAAAACGCCCCGCTCACGCCGCGCGAAGCGTGCGACGAGCTGGCGGCAAAGACCGGCGCGGAGCCCGTTCAGGTCATCGGCAGCCGCTTCTCCATCTACAAGCCGAAGCCGAAGGACCCTGTCATCAAGCTCCCGAAATGACGAGGACCGGCCTTTTCGGCGGGACGTTCAACCCGCCTCACATCGGGCATATCTCCGTCGCCGACGCGGCCGTTGAAAGCCTCGGGCTCGACAGCCTGATAGTCATGCCGACGGGGACGCCTCCTCACAAGGAACTCTCCGACGGCGCGCCGGACGCCGACGCGAGGCTCGAGATGACTCGCCTCGCCGCCGCAGGTACGCCGCGCGCGGTCGTTTCCGACATGGAGATACGCCGCGAGGGCAGGAGCTATACGGCCGACACCGTCCGCGCCATTCTGGCGGACGAGCCGGACACGGAACTCTGGCTCATCGTCGGCGACGACATGTTTTTCTCAATCGAGCGCTGGTACGACGCGAAATGGCTGCTTGAAAACGTCTCGCTCGCCGTGTTCGCCCGCTCCGACTGCATGCCGGATATCCGCGCTCACGCCGAAAGGCTCGAAAGCCGCGGCGCGAGGGTACGAATAGTCGAAAAACAGGTGATAGAGGTCTCCTCGACCGAGCTGCGCGAGGCTCTGCCGAAGCGCGGGGGAAGGACATTCCTCTCCGACGCCGTCTATTCCTACATCATCCGCAGAAGGCTGTATAACGCGCTGCCCGATATCGACTGGCTGCGCGAGAAGGCGCTCGCCCTCTTAAAGCCCTCGCGCGTGGCTCACGTGCTCGGGACGGAGCGGACGGCGGCCTCAATGGCCCTCCGATGGGGCGTCGACGAGGATACGGCGAGGACGGCCGCGCTCCTTCACGACTGCACGAAAAGACTTAGTGCCGACGAGCAGTTGAAATTTGATTCTCTGCGTGCTACAATGTCGAATAACCCCGTTCCCGAGAAGCTCTTTCACGCCATAACCGGCGCGGAGCTCGCTCAGCGGGAATTCGGGATCTCCGACGGGATAAGAGAGGCCATCCGCTGGCATACCTCGGGAAGACCGGCGATGACGGCGCTTGAAAAGATAATCTATCTTGCCGACATGACCGAGCCCGAAAGAGACTTTGAAGGCGTCGACCGCCTGCGCGCGCTCTGCTTCGAGGACCTCGACAGAGCCATGCTCGAGGCGCTCGAAATGAGCGTCGAGAGCATAAAAAAGAGAAACCTGCCCCTTGACGCGACCACGGTCCGCGCCCTGGAGTATTACAGAGGAATCACGAAATGAAACTATTCGGAAATACGAGCCATAAAAACAGGGCCAAGCCCGCGGCCTCCGAGCCCGTAAAGGAAAAGCCCGTCGAGCTCGAGGAGACGAAGATCGTCGAACCCGTCGAGCCCGAGGAGATCAAGCCCGCCGGGCCCGCCGTCGTCGAGGATACGCCCGAGCGCACCCCTGAGGAGAAGCAGGAGATAGAGGCGATGATCGCCCGCTATCAGAAGAAAAAGATGATCCGCCGCTTCATAATACTCGGCGTGCTCGTCGTCATCGCTCTCGGTGTGTTCATCTTCGTCAAGGCGACCGTCAAGCCGCCCGTCATTACCGACGATCCCGGCCTGAACGTCAACACTCCGACCCCGACTATCGAAGTCACGGTCACGCCGACCCCGACCGTCGACGTGACGGCCGAGCCGACCGACTCTCCCGAGCCCACCGAGAGCCCCGAGCCGTCGGACGAGCCCGTCGTTCCCGTCCGCAAGGAGGGCTTCTACACCTTCGCCCTCATCGGTATGGACCAGCAGTACGGCAATACCGACACGATCCTGATCGGCTCGTACGACGACGTCAACAAGACGCTCGACTTCGTCAGCATCCCGCGCGATACGATGGTCAACGTCCCCTGGGACGTCAAGAAGGTCAATACGATCTATTCTTACTCCGTCAGGTACGGCCTCGCCGACGACAAGATCGAGGGCTTCAAGGCCGGCATGCGCGACTTTACGGGCTTTACGATCGACAACGTCATCCTCGTTAACATGCGCGGGTTCGTAAACCTCGTCGACACCATAGGCGGCGTGTACTTCGACGTTCCCGTCAGCATGAACTACGACGACCCCATACAGGATCTTCACATCCACGTCAGCAAGGGCTATCAGTACCTAAACGGCACCCAGGCGGTCGGCGTGATGCGCTTCCGCAACAATAACGACGGCTCCGGCTATTTCGACACGGGCCGCATCGAGACCCAGCAGAAGTTCCTCAAGGCCATCGCCAAGCAGTGCATCTCGACGATAAGCATCTCGAAGATCAACGACTACGCCAAGATCTTCAAGGAATCCGTCACGACCGACCTCACCGTCGGCAACCTCGTCTGGTACGGCGAGAAGCTGCTCGCCCTCGATCCGGAGAACATCCGTTTCCATACGCTGCCCTCCGAGGTCAACGACACCGTCAAGGGCCTCAGCTACGGGACGGTCTACGTCGACGACTGGATCGACATGATAAACGCCTACCTCAACCCCTATAACGTCGACATCACCGTCGAGAACGTCAACCTCCTCTCCAGACCCAACATCAAGGACGAGCACAGAAGCAACTGGGGCGACGTTTACGCCACGTCGGGAGTCATCTCCGGCGGGTACGAGTCGTTCTATGACGTGAGCGCGCATTCCTCGTCGAGTTCGTCGAGCTCCTCCGGCTCCGGAACGTCGACCGAGCCCGATAACGGCGGCGACACCGGCGGAGACGACTCCGGGTCCGGAGGCGACGTCTCCGAGCCCGATAACGGCGGCGGAGAGACAAGCTCCGGCCAGGAGGGCGGGACCTCCGGCGGAGATGAGACCTCGCCCTGATTATAAAGAAAGAGTGATCGAATGCTGACACCGGCCGAAGTAATGAAAAACGCCGTCAAGGTGCTTGACGACAAGAAAGCGAGGGACCTCTGCGTCCTGAGCACCGGCCCCATATCCGTGCTTGCGGATTACTTCATCATCTGCACCGCCGGCTCCTCCACGCAGGTCAAGACCCTGCTCGAGGAGACCTCGAAGAAGCTCTCCGAGCTCGGCGAGCCGCCCATCCACACCGAGGGCTACCGCGGAGGCGGCTGGGTGCTGCTCGATTTCGGGTGCGTCGTCGTGCACATCTTCCTCGAGGACGTGCGCAAGTTCTACGACCTCGAACGCCTCTGGGCTGACGCGGAGCGCCTCGATGTCTCCGAGATCCTCAAATAAGAAAAAACGCGCGGCAGCGGCACGGTGAGTGCCGTTTTCCGCGTTTAGTAAGGGATGCTTTTCATGAAATACGATTTTACCGCGATCGAGAAGAAATGGCAGGAGCGCTGGGAGCGCGAGAAATGCTACGCCGCCGTCAACGGCAGCGAAAAGCCCAAGTACTACGCCCTCGTCGAGTTCCCGTATCCCTCCGGCGACGGTCTGCACGTCGGCCATCCGAGGCCGTACACCGCTCTGGACATCGTCGCGCGCAAGCGCCGCATGCAGGGCTACAACGTGCTGTTCCCTATGGGCTTCGACGCCTTCGGTCTCCCGACGGAGAACTACGCCATCAAGAACCACATGCACCTGCACGACGTCACTAAGAAGAACATCGCGCGCTTTACCTCCCAGCTCAAGATGCTGGGCTACAGCTTCGACTGGGACAGAGTCGTCGACACGACCGACCCGGACTACTATAAGTGGACCCAGTGGATATTTCTGCAGCTTTTCAAAAACGGCCTCGCCTATAAGACGAGCATGCCGGTAAACTGGTGCACCTCCTGCAAGTGCGTCCTCGCCAACGAGGAGGTCGTCAACGGCGTCTGCGAGCGCTGCGGCTCCGAGGTCATCCGCCGCGAAAAGAGCCAGTGGATGCTCGCGATAACGAAGTACGCCCAGCGCCTCATAGACGATCTCGACGGCGTGGACTTCATAGAGCGCGTCAAGATACAGCAGAAGAACTGGATAGGCCGCTCCACCGGCGCCGAGGTAGATTTCGACACGACCGCCGGCGACAAGATGCGCATCTTCACGACCCGCCCCGACACGCTCTTCGGCGCGACCTATATGGTCATGTCGCCGGAGCACGCGCTGCTGAAAAAGTGGGCACCGCTCCTGAAGAACATCGACGAGGTCGAGGCCTACGCCGCCGCCGCGGCTAAGAAGTCCGACTTTGAGCGCACGGAGCTCGCCAAGGAGAAGACCGGCGTTTGCCTCGACGGCGTGCGCGCAGTTAACCCCGTGACCGGCGGCGAGATTCCCATCTTCATCTCCGACTACGTCCTCGCGACCTACGGCACGGGCTGCATCATGGCCGTTCCCGGCCACGACGACCGCGACTGGGATTTCGCGAAGGTGTTCGGCCTTCCGATAATCGAGGTCGTCAAGGGAGGCAACGTCGAGGAGGCGGCCTTCACCGACTGCGAGACGGGCATAATGGTCAATTCCGGCTTCCTCAACGGCCTCTCCGTCGAGGACGCGAAGGTCAAGATAATCCAGTGGCTCAAGGATAAGGGCATAGGCGAGCCGAAGGTCAACTTCAAGCTCCGCGACTGGGTCTTCTCCCGCCAGCGCTACTGGGGCGAGCCGATACCGCTCGTCTGGTGCGACAAGTGCGGCTGGGTGCCCGTCGACGAGAGCGAGCTGCCCCTGCGCCTGCCCGACGTCGAGAGCTACGAGACCACCGACGACGGCGAGAGCCCGCTCTCTGCTATGACCGAATGGGTCAACACGATCTGCCCGCACTGCGGTGGCCCCGCCCGCCGCGAGACGGACACGATGCCGCAGTGGGCCGGCTCGAGCTGGTACTTCCTGCGCTATATGGACCCGCACAATCACGACGCGCTCGCGTCTCCCGAGGCTCTCAAGTACTGGGGCCAGGTCGACTGGTATAACGGCGGTATGGAGCATACGACGCTCCACCTGCTCTATTCGCGCTTCTGGCACAAGTTCCTCTACGATATCGGCGTCGTGCCGTATTCCGAGCCCTACGCCAAGCGCACCAGCCACGGCATGATCCTCGGCATGAATCCGCATAACTTCGACAATCTCCCCGAGGAGGAGAGAAACGCGCTCGTGGCTCAGTACGGCAGCGAGAAGGCCGCGAGGAAATATCTCGTCGAGAAATACGGCGAGATGGCCAACCAGCAGATAGTCAAGATGAGCAAGTCCCTCGGCAACGTCGTAAACCCCACCGACGTCGTCGATACCTACGGCGCGGACACGCTCAGGCTGTATATCATGTTCATAGGCGACTTTGAGAAGGCCGCGCCCTGGTCCGATACGGCCGTCAAGGGCTGCAAGCGCTTCCTCGACAAGGTCTGGAACCTCTGCGAGGCTCCTAAGCCCGGCGACAGGCCCGCTCACGAGGCCTCTCTCCACCGCACCGTCAAGAAGGTCGGCGACGACATCGAGGAGATGAAGTTCAATACGGCCATTGCCGCCATGATGACGCTCGTCAACGAGCTAGGCGAGGGCGGCGCCAACAGGGCGGAGGTCAACGTCCTGCTCCGTCTGCTCTCTCCGTTCGCCCCGCATATCTGCGAGGAGCTCTGGGAGATGAACGGCTTCGAGGGCCTCTGCTCGATGCAGCCGTGGCCCGAGTACGACGAGAGCAAGATGGTCGAGAGCGAGAAGCAGATCGCCGTTCAGGTCGGCGGCAAGCTCAAGACGACCGTCGTCGTCCCGACGGACGCGACCGACGAGCAGATGGTCGCCGCGGCGCTCGCCGACGAGAAGATAAAGCATATAGGCGAGGGCATGGAGCTCGTGCGCAGCATCGTAGTCAAGAACAAGCTCGTCAACCTCATCTTCAAGCCCAAGGCCTGACGCAATTAGTCCAAAGTTCAAATTTATTAACTTGACAATACGGGTCTCGTAGATTATAATAACGCGCGTAAAAGCCTCTTACAGGCCCTTAGCGCCCGAAAGGACGCGTCGGAGGGAGGGAAACAAAGTGTCGGAAGTCAGAGTTAAGGAAAACGAGTCGCTCGACAGCGCTCTCAAGCGTTTCAAACGCAACTGCGCGAAGGCCGGTGTGCTTGCTGATCTGAGAAAGAAGGAGTACTACCAGAGCCCCAGCGTCAAGCGCCGTAAAAAGTCCGAAGCGGCCAGAAAAAATAAGAACAAGAGATACTATTGATCTGACGAAAGCAGACGGCGAAAGTCGTCTGCTTTTCATTTTCCCGCGGCGGCGACCGCGGCGCGGAGCGTATCCGGCCCGTTCTCGGAATAGAGCAGGACCGCGCTCTCGACGCCCGCCGCCTTCAGCGCGCGTATCTTCGCCGAGACGGAGGCCGGCGTGTCGAAGAGCAGAAAGCGCGGTCTTCCGCCGACGGATACCGCCGCGTAGTTTGCGCAGAGCTCTTCCGAGAAGAACGATCTGCCGGCCTGTCCGAGCAGCCTTTCCGCTTCCGGGCGCGTGAGCCGTTCATGCCGCCCGTCCGGGCAGGGCGGGGAATAGAGCCGGTATCCGACGCTCAGGTCCGCCGTCGCGCGGTACGGCCTGACTCCCGCGCTTTCCCTTACGGCTCCGGCGAAGCTCCCTTTGTACGCCTCCGCGGATATGAACGCGCCGTAGCTTCGCCCTCCGCGCCCGTACCTGACGGGTATCTCCGCGCCGAGCGCCTCCGCGAAGGGAGAGAGCGGGGAGCCGTCTGCGCTCTCCAAAAGCACGCCGCCGAACGATCTCACGCGGCACTCGCGCAGTACGTCCCCGACGAGGTCCGTCGAGGCCCCGCCGGATACCCGCAGAGCCATGACCCCGCCCGCGGCGTCGAACGCCGCGTCCCGCAGCAGTACGCCGCCCGATATCCGGTAGGCGAGGTGCGCGGCGGGAAGGCCCCATTTGAGAGCCTCCTGGAGCTCGGACGGCGACGCCGCGAGATACAGACGCATTTGCGCTCCTCCTGTGGACACCGCGCGTACGCGGTGCTATAATAACCGATATAAAGCGGTCACGGCCTTATCTTATGCCGATATCGCCCGCAATATAAGTGAGGTGCACACCATGGACAACGTAAAGCGCATCAAGGACGCGCTGACCGAATTTGAAGCGATACTGCTCATCAGCCCGACCAACCGCCGCTACGCGACCGGCTTTCCCTCCACGGAGGGGACGGTCCTCATAACGCGCGAGTCCGCGCATTTCTTCGTAGACGGCAGATACATCGAGGCCGCCCGCGGCGCGATAAGCGGCGCCGAGGTCGAGCTCGTTACGAATAAATACGACTGGTACGCGCAGGTGAACGCCGTCCTCAAAAAGGAGAAGATAAAAAAGCTCGCTTTCGAGGACGAATACGTCAGCTTCGCGGAGCTCGCCAGGATCAAAGAGAAGCTCGAGCCCGAGCTCATTCCCGAAAAGGGCTTCATAAACGCCCTGCGCTCGGTAAAGCAGGACTTCGAGGTGGATACCCTCGTCGCCGCCCAGCGCCTCGCCGAGAAGGTCCTCGACAGAGTGCTCGGCATAATAAAACCCGGCATGACAGAAAAAGAGGTCGCAGCCGAGCTCGTCTACGGCATGCTCAGGCTCGGAGCGGAGAACGTCTCCTTCGAGCCCATAGTCGTAACGGGGGAGAAGACCAGCATGCCGCACGGCGTCCCGGCGACAAGGTCATCAAGAAAGGCGACTTTCTGACGATGGACTTCGGCTGCATCCTCGGCGGCTACTGCTCCGACATGACGCGCACCGTCGCCATAGGCAGAGCGACCAAGGAGATGCGCAAGGTCTACGATACCGTCCTCGAGGCCCAGCTCGCCGGCATAGCCGCCGCGCGCGGGGGAGTCTCGGGCCGCGAGGTGGACAAGGCCGCGAGAGACGTCATCGAGAAGGCCGGCTACGGAGAGTACTTCACCCACAGCTTCGGCCACAGCCTCGGCCTCGATATCCACGAGTTCCCGAACGCCACCCCGACCAACGAAGACCCGCTCCCCGTCGGCGCCGTCATCTCCGCCGAGCCGGGCATATACCTGCCCGGAAAGTTCGGCGTGCGCATCGAGGACGTCGTCGTCCTGCGCGAGGACGGCTGCTTCGATATCACGAACGCGCCGAAGGAACTTATCATCCTCTGAGCGTTTTTTACCGAAACGAGAAAAATCTTGCAAAAACGGGACGTATAAGTTATAATACATTAGTTAAAAATATATTCTATTGAGAGGAGACTCTTTATGATTACAGCCGGCGATTTCAGAAACGGTGTTACCTTCGACATGGACGGGAACGTCATGCAGGTCATAGAGTTCCAGCATGTCAAGCCCGGCAAGGGCGCCGCCTTCGTCCGCACGAAGATGCGCAACGTCATTACCGGAGCCGTTACCGAGACTACCTTCAACCCCAGCGATAAATTCGAGAACGCGTACATCGAGCGCCGCGAGATGGAGTACAGCTACAACGACGGCGATCTGTACTACTTCATGGATACCGAGACCTACGATCTCACGCCCATCGACTCCAAGCACCTCGGCGACGCTTTCCGCTTCGTCAAGGAGAACACGATCTGCAAGGTCATGAGCTACAAGGGCGTCATCTTCGGCGTCGAGCCTCCCTCCTTCGTCGAGCTCGAGGTCACCCAGACCGATCCCGGCTTCCGCGGCGACACGGCGACGAACGTCACCAAGCCCGCCATCCTCGAGACCGGCGCCGAGGTCAAGGTGCCTCTGTTCATCAACACCGGCGATAAGATCAAGATCGACACGCGCTCCGGCGAGTACCTCGAGCGCGCCAAAGGCTGATTTGCGTTAACAGGAGGTAAGTTATGAGCATTACCGAGAGAGTTGCCTATCTTAAGGGCCTCATGGAGGGCATGAAGGTCGACGCCGCGAGCGATACCGGCAAGCTGCTGGCCGTCATGGCCGACATCCTTGAGGACATCGCCCTCGAGATCGACGATATAAACGAGAACGCGCTCGACCTGGCCGAGGAGATCGACCAGCTGTCCGACGATCTGGGCGACGTCGAGGATTTCCTCGACGAGCTCTGCGAGGACGATGACGACGAGTGCTGCTGCTGCGATGATGACGACTGCTGCTGCGACGACGACGGCGAGCCGCTCTTCTTCGAGATCAAGTGCCCGACCTGCGGCGGCGAGTTCACCGTCGACGAGGACGTCATTGCTCTCGATTCCATCAAGTGCCCCAAGTGCGGCGAGACCCTCGAGTTCGACTTCGACGAGGATGACGAGGACGGCTGCTGCTGCGGTCACGACCACGAGTAATTCCTAACAAGCAAAGAACTCACACGGAACGCTCCGTGTGAGTTC
>JAFZAM010000055.1 GCA_017557265.1 Oscillospiraceae bacterium
CGACGGCGCGCGCTACCCCGACCTTCGCGACGCGCTCGAAAAGCTCAAGCTCAACGACGCCTCGCTCTCCTTCGAACCGGAGACCTCCGCCGCGCTCGGCTTCGGTTTCCGCTGCGGCTTTCTCGGCATGCTCCACATGGAGGTCATCTTCGAGCGCCTCGAGCGCGAGTTCAACCTTGACCTCATTACGACCGCGCCGAGCGTCATTTACGAGGTGCATCTGACCAACGGCGAGACCGTCATGATAGACAACCCCCTCAAGTACCCCGACCCCTCGACGATAGAGTGGGCGGCCGAGCCCTTCGTCAAGGGCTCGATAATGCTCCCGACGGAGTACGTCGGCAACATCATGGACCTCTGTCAGGAGCGCCGCGGCGAGTACCGCGACATGGTCTATCTCGACTCCGACCGCGTCGAGCTGCATTACAGCCTCCCGCTAAACGAGATAATCTACGACTTTTTCGACGCGCTCAAGTCCCGCACCCGCGGCTACGCCTCGCTCGACTACGAGTTCGAGGAGTACCGCAAGAGCGACCTCGTCAAGCTCGACGTCCTGCTAAACGGCGACGTCGTCGACGCGCTCTCGTTCATCGTGCACAAGGACAAGGCCTATCCCCGCGCGCGCAGGATAACCGAGAAGCTCAAGGAGAACATACCCCGCCAGATGTTCGAGATACCCGTGCAGGCGGCCATCGGCGGCAAGATCATCGCCCGCGAGACGATAAAGGCCCTGCGCAAGGACGTCCTCGCCAAGTGCTACGGCGGCGACATCACGCGCAAGAAGAAGCTGCTCGAAAAGCAGAAGGAAGGCAAAAAGAAGATGCGCTCGCTCGGAACGGTCTCCGTGCCCACGGAGGCGTTCATGGCGGTGCTCAAGCTCGACGAATGAAGTCTCATATCTGCATAATAGCCGCCGCGGCCCTCTGGGGCTGCATAGGCATATTCTTAAAGCTGCTGACCGCCGCCGGCCTCGGGACGATGCAGGCCGTCGCCGTCCGCGTCATCCTCGCGGCGATCCTGTACGCGGCCTTCCTGCTCATAACGGACCGCAAGGCGTTCCGCATCCGTTTCCGCGATATCTGGATGTTCGTCGGAACGGGGATATGCAGCCTCGTCTTCTTCAACTGGTGCTATTTCAGCTGCATCAAGTCGATAGAAGGCGGCGGGCTCGGCATAGCGGCCGTGCTCCTCTACACCGCGCCCATCTTCGTCATGATAATGTCGGCTGTCTTCTTCCGCGAGAAGCTCACGCCCGTCAAGCTCGTCGCCCTGGTGCTGACGTTCGCGGGCTGCCTTCTCGTCACGGGGGTCGTCGGCAGCAAAGCCGCCATCCCGACTAAGGCCATACTCTACGGCCTCGGCTCCGGCTTCGGCTACGCGCTATACAGCATCTTCGGCAAGGCCGCGACGAAGCGCTACGGCTCGAAGACAGTCACGGTCTGGAGCTTCATCCTCGGCGCGGTCGCCGTCGTGCCGTTCATGTTCGGCGTGAAATGGAGCGGCCTCGCGACGCCGAGAGGCATATTCGGCGCGCTCGGCATCTCGATACTCTGCTGCATCCTGCCGTATCTTCTGTATACGGAGGGACTCAAGAGCGTCGAGCCGGGCAGGGCGTCCGTCATGGCGACGGTCGAGCCCGTAGTCGCCGCGATAGTCGGCATATTCTACGGGGAGATGCCGACCGCCCTGCGCATAGTCGGCATGGCGCTCGTCATCGGCGCGATAGCCCTCATGGGCCTCGCGGACAGAAAAAAGAAAAAGGCTTAGAAATAGCAGCAAGCCGCCGTTTACGGAGTGTAAACGGCGGCTTTTTTTGCGTTTTTCGGGCATTATTCGCTCCTCAGCGCCTCGACCGGGTCCTTCCGCGCGGCGACGCCGGAGGGGATGAGCCCCGCGAGCAGCGTAAGCCCCATGCTGATGAGGACGAGGACGACGCAGGCGAGCGGCGGCAGGTAGGCGTTGATGTCGTTTATCTTCGCCAGCGCGTGGACGATGAGGTTTATCGGGATGCACAGCAGCAGCGACAGGATGATGCCCAGCACGCCCGCCGTGAAGCCGACGAGGAGCGTCTCGGCGTTGAAGACGCGGGATATGTCGCGCTTGGAGGCGCCGACGGCGCGGAGTATGCCTATCTCCTTCGTCCTCTCGAGGACGGAGACGTAGGTTATTATCCCTATCATGATGGAGGAGACGACGAGCGAGACGCTGACGAAGACGATGAGCCCGTAGCTTATCGCGTCTATTATCGTCGTGATGCCGCTCATGAGGAGTGCGACGTAGTCGGTGTAGACGATGCGGTCGTCCTCGTTTTCCACGGAGTCGTTGTATTCCGAGATGCGCTCGGATATCGCGTCCTTGTTCTCGAACGAGTCCGCGTAGAGGCTTATCGAGGACGGCGCGGCGAGGTCGAGCACGCCGAGCGCGCGCAGGTTTTCCGCATACGAGCTGCCGGAGGCCTCCGAGGGCATGAAGCGGTCGTACCAGTCCGCGAGTTCCGCGGTATCGGCCGAGTCCGCGAGAGCGTCGAGCGCCGCGGCGGCCTTGGCGTAGGCCTGCGGTCCGTCGGGGGAGACCGAGGAGGCGTAAATTTGCACCGCGTCCTCGGCGACGGCGGCGTTCACGGCCGCGTCGAGCTCAGCGGGCGTCAGCCCTGCAAGGTAGGAATATACGGCCTCTGCGGGGATGCCCGTCGCGCCGGCCCACTTCGCCGCGAGATACGCGCTTTTCGCTGCAGAATCGGGCAGACGGGCCCTTATCCCCGCGGCTATCGCGGCGAGCTCCTCTTCCGTAGGCGCGGTCATGACGGCCTTCACGCGCTCGGCCGCCGCGCCCTCGAGGTCTGCGAGGATCGTATCGCACACGGAGCCGCGGATGAGCTCGGCGAGCTCCTCGTCGGAGTAGGCCGCGAGGAAGGCCTTCGCCGTCCCTGCGTCCATCCCGTAGGACTGCGCCGCAAGGGCGACCATGTCGTCGCGCGTCTCGAACTGCGCCATGTAGGCGTCGACGGCGGCGCTCACGTTCGCGTCGTCGGGAATGGCGTATATCTTCGCGAGCAGGCCGGTCTTGTCCGCGTCGGAGAGCGAGGCGATGCGCTCCCGCGCGGCGTCGGCTTTTCCGGCCTCAGAGAGCTCCGCGTCGTCCGTGACCGCGAAAGGCAGGCCCGTCAGCACGTCGGTATTCGCGTTCGCCGGGTCCTTCTGCGCGAGGACGGGGCCGCTGACCGCCGTCTCCTCGATGACGCGTCGCGTCAGCGCGGCGGTATAGCCGAGCGAGCCGGAGAGGGAGGCCGCCCGCGCGCCCTCGGCGGGCCTTATGATGCCGACGATATTCAGATCGAAGCCGTTTTTGACGGCGAGCTCGAGCATCTGCGCGTCGCCGCCTATATACTCCCAGACGCCGCTGCCGTTCCTGTCGGCGTAGAAGTCCGCGTCGAGCAGGAGCTTGAAAGTGGTTTTGCAAATGTCTTCATAACTGACTGTCGGGCTCTCGGGCTCTATCTCCTCGCCGGTCATCGCGGCGGCGAAGATGCGGTCTATATTCTCCTCGGGAATGAGCCCGAGCGCGTAGAACGTGATGTCGGTTATCTCGTTATTTCTGTCCACGATGAGGACGACGTCGCTCGCCCCGGTCGGCCAGCGCCCGTAGACGAGTTCGTACTGCGAGGATACGATCTCCGAGACCGGCTCGCCGTCCCTGCCGGGCATTATCTCGCTCCAGAGCTCGTATGAGCCGAAGCGCCCGCCGAGCATGGAGGCGAAGCTGACCGCGCCCTCCGTGCCGGCCATCCCGCCGGAGATTATCGCGGGCTCGCAGGGGTGGTATTTCCCGTCTTCGCCCTTGACGAAGGCGTTGATATCGACGTCGTAGCCGTAGTGCACGTCGGAGACGAGCGCGCCTATGCCCTCGCCGGAGGCGAGCTTTTCGTCGAGGTATTTCTTGAAGTCGGAGAGGTTGTTGACGGTCGGCTCGGCGGAGAAGACGGCGTTGAACATGTCGTACATCTGCGAGTTGCAGTAGACCGCGTCGCGCTCGTGCGAGAGCTCGGCCGTGCGTATCTCGCCGAAGGCGGAGAGCATCGTCCCGAGGTCGTTCTGCTCGGCTTCGAGGACTATCGGGTAGGACGAGAGCGTCTCCTCCTGCACGTCGTTTATATATCTCTGCACGCCCGTCGACATGGCGAGGATGAGCGCTATGCCTATGATGCCTATGCTGCCGGCGAAGGCCGTCATGAACGTCCTGCCCTTTTTCGTCAGAAGGTTATTAAATGACAGCGAGAGCGCCGTGAAGAAGGACATGGAGGTCCTGCCGGAGCGCGCTTTTTTAACGGGCTCCGACTCCGCGTCCCCGGGCGGGAGAGTATCCCCGACGACGCGCCCGTCGAGCAGGCGCACTATGCGCGTGGAGTAGCGCTCGGCGAGCTCGGCGTTGTGCGTGACCATGACGACGAGCTTGTCGCGCGCTATGTCGCGGAGCAGGTCCATGACCTGCACGCTCGTGTCCGAGTCGAGCGCGCCGGTCGGCTCGTCGGCGAGGAGTATATCCGGGTCGTTTACGAGAGCGCGCGCTATCGCGACGCGCTGCATCTGCCCGCCGGAGAGCTGGTTCGGCCGCTTTTTCATCTGGTCGGCAAGGCCGACCTTCTCGAGGGCCTCCTTCGCGCGCCTGCGCCTCTCCTCCTTCGCCACGCCCGAGAGCGTGAGCGCGAGCTCGACGTTGGCGAGGACGGACTGGTGGGGGATGAGGTTGTAGCTCTGGAAGACGAAGCCGACGGAGTGGTTGCGGTAGGCGTCCCAGTCCTTGTCGGAAAACTCCTTTGTCGAGCGCCCGTTTATGACGAGGTCGCCCGAGTCGTAGCGGTCGAGGCCGCCGATGACGTTGAGCAGCGTGGTCTTCCCGCAGCCGGAGGGCCCGAGGACGGAGACGAACTCGCTGTCGCGGAACGAGAGCGACACGCCGTCGAGGGCGGTCACCTCCGTATCGCCGGCCCTGTACGTTTTGACGATGTTTTTCAGTTCGAGCATGAGCTTCACCGCCGTAGTTGAGATATAAATAAAGGGTAACACGCTTAACAGTCGCTTGTCTATACGCGGGAGGATATTTTCTCCTTTTTCTCGCGGACGGCTAAATTCGCCGCGTTGTTGACATGTGGTAAAATAATGTATAAAATCTAATGTTGCCGGCATGACCGGCGGCTTCAAGGAAATCATAACTGAACGGAGATAATATAATGACTACGGACATAGCCATAATCGGAGCGGGACCCGCGGGGATATTCACGGCCATCGAGCTCATCAGGCTCGGCTGCCGCAAGAAGATAGTCCTCGTCGAGCAGGGAAGGCCGATGGCCGAGCGCCGCTGCCCCAAGGAGCAGACGAAAAAGTGCGTCGGCTGCAAGCCCTTCTGCCATATAACGAGCGGCTTTTCCGGCGCCGGCGCGTTTTCCGACGGGAAGCTCTCGCTCTCGTGCGAGGTCGGCGGCGACCTGCCCGATCTCATCGGGGCCGACAGGGCGCAGGAGCTCATCGACTACACCGACACGATATACCTCGACTTCGGCGCCGACGAGCACGTCGAGGGCCGCGGCAACGACGAGGAGATCAAGGAGATACGCCGCCGCGCCATCCAGGCCGGCCTGAAGCTCGTCGACTGCCCGATACGCCACCTCGGCACCGAGCGCGCGCAGGAGCTCTACGGAAACATCCAGCAGTACCTCGCCGCGAGCGGCGTCGAGCTGCTCTTCGGCACGCGATGCCAGGACCTCATCATCGAAAACGGCGTCTGCCTCGGAGCCGTCCTCGCCGACGTCCAGACGGGGAAGACGACGGAGCTCCGCGCGGGCGAGACCGTCGTCGCCGCGGGGCGCGGGGGCGCGGAGTGGCTCGAAAACCAGTGCGCCATACACGATATCCACCACAAGCCCGGCACCGTCGACATCGGCGTCCGCGTCGAGTGCCGCACGGAGATCATGGAGCGCGTCAACGAGGTGCTCTACGAGTCCAAGCTCATAGGCTATCCCAAGCCCTTCAAGAACAAGGTCAGGACCTTCTGCCAGAATCCCGGCGGCTTCGTCAGCCAGGAAAACTACGACAACGGCCTCTCCGTCGTCAACGGCCATTCATACAAGTCCCTCAAGAGCGAGAACACGAACGTCGCCATCCTCTGCTCGCACAACTTCTCCGAGCCCTTCAACCAGCCCATAGCCTACGCCCAGCGCGTCGGCGAGCTTACGAACATGCTCGGCGCGGGGCACATCCTCGTCCAGCGCTTCGGCGACATCCTCGACGGCAAGCGCACATGGGCCAAGGAGCTCGCCGCCTCGAACGTCAGGCCGACCCTGCCCGACGCCGTCGCCGGCGACATTACCTTCGCCATGCCGTACAGGACCATGACCAACATCATAAACTTCATGAAGGCCATGGATTTCGTCGTGCCGGGCTTCGCCGGCGAGGAGACGCTGCTCTATTCGCCCGAGCTGAAGTTTTACAGCAACAAGGTCAGAATGACGCCCGACCTCAGGACGAGCGTGCAGGGCCTCTTCTGCCTCGGCGACGCGAGCGGCTGGACGCGCGGGCTCATGATGGCCTCCTCCATGGGCGTTCTGATGGCGCGCGGCCTCGCTTCGGAGAGCTGAGAAACGCCCCGTCTAAGATTATTCCCCGAAAATTCAAAATATCGAATAAAACCGTTCACTTTGCGGACACAATAGAGCGTTATAGTCTCATCGTAAAGCAAAAAACCGCAATGGAGTGATCGAAATGAACGAAAATCCGAACACCAATTATTCCGTCGGATACGATACTTATCCCGCCTATAACGCGCAGCCCGTGCAGCAGCCCGCCCCGAAGAAGAAAAAGGGCGTCGCGCTCAAGGTCATAGCGATCGTGCTCGTCTGCGTCATAGTCGGCGGCTTCGCGGGACTCGGCGTGAGGTCGGTCATCAAGGACCTCGGCGGCATTCCCGAGCTCTCCGCCAGGACGGAAAGCCCCGACGCGCCGCAGGTCGACGTCCAGGCTCCGAACGGGACGAGACCGAATCAGCCGACCCAGCCGACCCAGCCGGCGCAGGCCGGTTCCTCGACCCAGACGACCGATACCGTCGCCGCGACCGGCCAGCCTCTGACCGTCCAGACCTCGACGGGGAGCGGGATCCTCTCCGGCTCCGAGATATATGAGAAGGTCGTCCCCGCCTGCGTCGGCGTCGTGACGCCCATAACGCAGACCAACATCTTCGGTCAGGAGGTCTCGACCCCGATATCCGGCTCCGGCTTCATCATCACCGAGGACGGCTATATCCTCACCAACTACCACGTCGTCGAGGAAGCGAACAAGATGAACTATCCCATCAAGGTCGCGACCTACGCCGGCGACGAGTACGACGCCGTTATCGTCGGCTACGACGAGGAGAACGACGTCGCGCTCCTCAAGATAGACGCGACGGGGCTCGCCACCGTGACCATAGGCAGCATCGAGGATACGAAGGTCGGCGAGACCGTCTACGCCATCGGCAACCCCCTCGGCGAGCTGACCTACACCTTCACCAACGGCATCGTCAGCGCCCTTGACCGCGAGATCAATACCGAAAGCGGCATCTCGATCAATATGTTCCAGACCAACGTCGCCATCAACGCCGGCAACAGCGGCGGCCCGATCATTAATTCGCGCGGCGAGGTCGTCGGCATCGCCTCCGCCAAGTATTCCGACACCGGCGTCGAGGGCCTCGGCTTCGCCATCCCCATCGACGACGCGATGAAGATAGCCAACGATATCGTGACCTACGGCTTCGTGCGCGGCAAGCCCTACTTCGGCATCACCGTCGCGACTGCGGGCAGCGGCAGCGGCTACGGGTACGGTTACGGCTTCGGCTTCGGCTACGGCTACGGCCAGCAGAGCAATACCGTCTCCGGCGCGGAGATACGCGCCGTCGATGAAAACAGCTGCGCCGCCAAGGCGGGCCTCGAGGTCGGCGATATCATCACCAAGCTCGGAGACCAGGACGTCCGCAACCAGTCCGATCTGATCATCGCGAAGGCCGCCTACCATGCCGGCGACACCGCGATCCTGACGATCTACCGCGACGGCGAGTATCTTGAAAAGACCATAGTCTTCGACGAGCTCGTTATGCGTCAGAATACCGGTTCCGTTCAGGGCTGAAAAACATCGAACGCGAAAGCGGCGGGAATCATTCCCGCCGCTTTTTTATGCCCATTTTGCCGTTGAAGCCCGTGGGAAAATATGAGATAATAAGAAAAAAGAACATGGAGGGATATCCCGTGACGAATATCGATCCGAAATGGGGGAGCTGGGCGGATAAGCCCGCGCCCGTAAAGCCCGGGGATATAGTCCGCACGGAGGAGACCGAGGTGCTCGTCGTCGGCGCGGGCATAGCCGGCATGAGCTGCGCGCTGAGCGCCGCCGAGGCGGGCGCGAAGGTGACAGTCCTCGAAAAGACCGGGTACTACGCCGCGCGCGGCTTCAACATAGGCGTCGTGAACTCGTCGCTCATGCGCGAGCGCGGCTTCGTCAACGACCCCGACGCGGTCGCCCGCGAATGGATAAAGCGCTGCGGCAACCGCTGCGACG
>JAFZAM010000056.1 GCA_017557265.1 Oscillospiraceae bacterium
CGCCGCCCATGCCGCCGGGGAAGCCGCCCTGTCCCTGCGGCAGAGAAGACCCGTCGGGAGGCGTCATCCCATCGGGAGGAGTGAAGCCGTCGGGAGGTGTGAAGCCGTCGGGAGGCGTCATCCCGCCCGGCATGCCGCCGGGAAAGCCGCCGGACGAGGCGCCGTAGACGAGCTCGCCGTCAACGTAGACCGACTGCGCGGTCCCGCCCATATCCGAGCCCATGGCGACGACCGTGCCGCCGTTGATGACGGTGCCGCAACTGCTGTCGAGGCCGTTGTCGGCGCCGGGGTTGGCGATGGCGTAGATGGTGCCGCCGTTGATGACGATGTAGCCGTTCGAGTCGACGGCGTCGCCCTCGTAGCCGAGGCCGGCTATGATGCTCATCTCGCCGCCGTTGAGCGTAAAGACGGAGACGTTGTCCTCATTGACGTTTATCCCGTCGTCGTCCGTGCGGATGTTGATCCTGCCGCCGTTGACGGTCAGATGGAGCTCGGAATCGAGGCCCTCGTAGGCAGAGAAGATATTGAGCGTGCCGTTCGAGCCGTCTATCTCCATGGTCACGCAGGAGTAGAACGCGCCGTCGTACTTATGGGACTTCTTCTGCGTTACGCCGTCGCTCTTATACTTGGTCTTGAGGATGCGGAAGACGTTCGTGCCGGAGAAGCTGTTCTCGCTGCCGTCGGCTATGACGACGCGCGCGCCGGCCGCGGAGGTGTCGACGCCGCTCTCGCCGGTCTCCTCGTCGGAGCAGCACTCATAGGCGCTGTAGACGATGAAGGCGGGCGCCACGGAGCAGTCGACCTTGACGCCGTTGAGGATGATGACGACGGATTCCTCGTCGCCGACGTCGACGGCTATCTGGCCCTGCCACTCGCCCTCGAGGACGTAGGTCCCGCCGGCGGTGATGTGCAGGACGGGGTTGGAATAGGCCTCCTCGGCGGAGTGCATCATTTCGGTCGGCACTCCCGTCCCGCGGACGGGCAGGGTCGAGAAGATGTAGTCCTCGCAGCCCTCGGCCGTGTAGTAGTATACCCACTCGGTCTCGCCGTCGTATACCTGACTGACGAAGCCGCTCTCGTCGAGCTCGGGATAGTAGATGACGTCGTGCGCGATGTAGACGGTCTCCTCGCCGGAGGGCTCGGTGCCGGTGTAGTACTCGGCGGGGCTGTCCTTGACGTCGTCGTGGACGGTCGTCGGGTCGACGTTCCACGTATAGTCGTATTCCTTGACGGCCTCGCCGTTTACTGTCGCGGAGCCGTCGGAGAGGACGATGACCGTCGCGCCCTCAAAGGACGAGGAATCGAGCATGCGCGAGGCGGTCGCGCTCTCGGCGAGGGTCATGGCCGAGACGTCCGCGGAGCTGTCGGCCGACACGGTCGGCGTTGTCCCGGCCTGGGGCTGGCCGTCGGGCGGGGTCTGGCCCTCGGGCGGAGTCTGTCCGTCCGGCGGGGTCTGTACGTCCTGCGTTTCCGTCTGCGGGGTCACGAGCTCATCGGCGGGGGTCGAAGTCTCCGCCACGTTCTGCACGGAGCATCCCGCCATGAGCAGGAGCGCCGCGGCGAGGACGAATATCGCGATAAGTCTGAAGTTTTTCATTTCGGATACCTCCCTTTCAGGTTTGGGCAGATTATCCTCCGAAAATGTGGACGGGCAATAAAGACTTTATGAAAAAACCGTTGCCCGGATATAAACATTTATGCCCGGCGCGCCGTCCCGGCGCAACATTAAAATAAATAATATCATATCGCGCGGGTCTTTTCAATAAAAAGCCGCGCGGACGCTTATGGCGTTTTCTCAATTTTTGTTATATAATTATCGCTGTCCGACACAGACCGTCAAAAAAGGAGCGTCACAAATGACCGTCATCGCAGTCACCGGAGCAAGCGGGACGATGGGCCTCGAGGCCGTCGCGCACCTCGTGAAGAACGAGGGCGTCCGCGTTCGCGTCCTCCTGCGCGATACAAAGCGCGGGAAGAAAGCTCTCCGCCTCTTCCGCCGCAGATACGGCGACCTCGTCGAGGCCGTCGCCGGCGATCTGCGCAACTACGAAGACTGCCTGCGGCTCTGCGAGGGCGCGGACTATCTCATTCATCTCGCGGCGGTCATACCGCCGAGGGCGGATCATGAAGCCGAGGAGACTTACGGCACCAATCTCGGCGGGACGGAAAACCTCGTCCGCGCCGTCATCGAGACGGGCAACAGGGCTAAATTCATACATATATCGACCGTCGCCGTCTACGGCGACAGGAACGCGAAGCACCCGTGGGGGCGGGTCGGCGACCCGCTCGTAACGAGCGCCTTCGACGTATACGGCCAGAGCAAGACCGCCGCGGAGTTCGCCGTCCTTGAGTCGGGGCTCGCCTGCTGGGCCGTCCTGCGGCAGACCGGCGTCCTCTACGAAAAGGTGCTCGCTAACAACCTCGGCGACGGGCTGATGTTCCACACGCCGTGGAACGTCCCCGTCGAATGGGTCACGGCGCGCGACAGCGGCAGACTGCTGGCAAATCTCGTCCGCAGCGACCTGCGCGGAGTGGCCGACGGCTTCTGGAGGCGCGTCTACAACATCGGCGGAGGCGCGGCCGCGAGGCAGACGGGCTTCGAGACCTTCGACGACGGCTTCCGCCTGATGGGAGGCTCGGCCAAGGACTTCTTCGACCCGCAGCTCAACTGCACGCGCAACTTCCACTGCTTCTGGTTTTCCGACAGCGACGGGCTCGAGGAGCGCTTCCGTTTCCGCACGCAGGGCGTCCGCGAATTCTGGGAGGAGTTCGCGGCGAAGCGCCGCTTCTACCGCCTGGGCGGTCTCATTCCCGCGGGGCTTTTGCGAAAGCTGGTCACGGACCCGCTCAAGCGCAGCACGAACGCGCCGGCATACTGGCTGGAGCACGGCGACGAGGCGAGGGTCCGGGCGTACTTCGGCGGCCGCGAGGCGTGGGAAAAGCTGCCGCGGCGATGGGAGGAGACGGAGCTGCTCTGCGAGTCGGAAGATTACGAAAGGCTGCGCGGCGAGCCCTCTCCCCCGCTCGACCACGGATACGACGAGAATAAGCCGGACCTCACGCTTGACGATATGCGCGGCGCCGCGGCCTTCCGCGGCGGGGAGTGTCTTTCCGAAGGCTCGGCTCCCGTCGGCCTTTACGCGCCGCTCCGCTGGCGCTGCCATGAGGGCCACGAATTCGAGGCCACGCCCTACGCCGTCCTCAAGGCGGGGCACTGGTGCCCCGAATGCTGCCTTACGCCGTACGTTTGGCGCATGGACCTCGTCGCGGCGCACAGCCCCTTCCACGCGCAGGTCTGGCGCGATTCGCACGCGGAGGACGAGCGCTTCGTATATACGCTGAGAGACGGGCGCGCCGTCGCGGAGGAAGCGAAATGACAGGTATTTACGTCTTTTCCGGTACGGGGAACACGCTCAAATGCGCCGCGGCGCTGCGCGACGCGCTCGCGGAGCTCGGCGCGGAAGCCGTCCTGCATGAAGTTAAAGACGGCTCGGAGAAGGCCGCGGAGGACGATCTCGTCCTCTGCTACCCCGTCTACGGCTTCAACGCGCCGCTCCCGATGCTCAGGTTCTGCCGCGGGCTCGAAGCGGGCCGGGGCGGGCGCGTCTGGTTCCTCAAGACCTCAGGCGAGCCGCTCAGGCTCAACGACAACTCCTCGGCCGAGCTTACGCGCATACTGCGGAAAAAGGGCTTCGATATCAGGGGCGAATTCGGCTATATCATGCCCTACGACATCATCTTCCGCCACACCGACGAGGCCGCCTCGCTCATGTGGGAGACGGCGAAACGGCGCATCCCCGCCGCGGCGAAAGCTATCGCCGCCGGGGAGGGAACGCTCCCCGCGCCGGGGGCGGCGGCGAAGCTCATGTCCGTCATCTGCCGCATAGAGCACGGCTTCTACCCGGTCAACGGGCGGCTCTTCCGCGTGGACAAGAGCAAATGCCTGCGCTGCATGAAGTGCGTCGAGTCCTGCCCGGAGGGCAATATCCGATACGTAAACGGGCGCTTTAAGTTCGGCGGGCGCTGCGTCTGCTGCACGCGCTGCGCCTTCGGCTGCCCCGCCGACGCGATACATATAGGCGTCATCGACTTCATGCGCGTCAACGGCCCCTACGACTTCACGCGCGACCCGCAAAAGGCGGAGCCGATAAAATACTGCCGCAAGGCGTACGAGAGATACTTTTCAGAGCAATAAAAAGCGGAGGCGCCCGCCCGGGCGCCTCCGTTATCCGTTATTGTCAGTAAGTCAGTCTGACGAGCGACATGAACGCCGTCAGGATGATGAGGAACGCGAAGTTGAAGCCGGAAAACTCCGCGACGTAGCGCGCCGTCTTCCCGGGCTCGTGCCTCTGGTACTCGCGGAAGGTTATCAGGCTCGCGAGGGAGGCGATGAGCGTCCCCACGCCGCCTATGTTCACGCCGACGAGGAGCTCGCGCCAGTTGTCGGTAAACTGCGTCAGCAGTATGGCCGAGGGGACGTTGCTGATGCACTGGCAGCTCAGCACGCTGAAAAGGAGCGTGTCCTTCCCGAGAAGGCCGGAGAAGAAGCTCCGCACGGCGTCGATGCGGGACATGTTGCCCGCGAAAACGAAGAAGAAAACGAACGTCAGCAGCAGCGGATAGTCGACCGAGGCGAGCGCCTTGCGGTCGGCAAAGAGCAGGACGGCGGGGATGACGGCGAGGCCTATCCAGTAGGGTATGCCGCGGAAGACGATCGCGATGGCGAGCGCGAAGAGCCCCAGATAGAGCGCGGCGCGCTTCTTATCGACCTTTATCTCCTCGGCGGGGAGGGTCAGCGGCTCGGGCTTTACGAAGACGACGCAGCAGAGCGTTATCAGCGCGACGCTCAGCGCGAAGGGCGGGGCCATGACGCGCATGAACTCGAGGTTCGGGATATTGAAGGCCGTATAGAGATAGAGGTTCTGCGGGTTGCCGAAGGGGGTCAGCATGCCGCCGAGGTTGGCCGCGACGTTCTGCATGACGAACGTGAAGGCCATGTACTTTTGCTTGCCCGTCGAATTGAGGACGAGAAAGCCGAGCGGCAGGAACGTCAGCAGCGCCATGTCGTTTGCGATGAGCATGGAGCCGATGAAGGTTATATAGACCAGACCGAGGACGCTCATGCGGGCGTTTTTGAAGACGCGGACGACCCGGCGCGCGAGCGCGTAGAAGAAATTGACGTCGCGCAGGGCGCAGACGACGGCGAGCACGCAGAACAGGCACGTCAGCGTCTTGAAGTCGAAGTAGCCGAGGTAGGCCGCGTCTATGGGCACTATGAGAGTCGTCGCGGCGGCCGCGAAAAACGCGACGACCATGACGGCGTTCTTTTTCAGAAATACGCGCAGGCGGGGCGTTCCGCGCCTTATCGGCGAGGGGACGCGGCCGTATCGCCCGTAGAGCTTTTTTGCTTCGTTCATGGAGAGATTTCCTTGAAAAAAAGACTCCGGATACATATCCGCAACGGCTCTACTATAGGCGTTTTTTCAGCGTTGTCAATAGTTTTTTCGGGCCTTTTTCCGACCTTGTGCAAAGAGCATAAAAAGGAGAGAGCGGCGGCTCTCTCCTTTGAGTTTTTTGCTTTTCCGGTCAGGCTTTTTTAAGGAAGGCGAGCACCCTTTCGGCGAAATCCGGGGCCTCCTGAAACGCGGCGTGCCCGAGCTCGGGATAGACGAAGAGCTCGCTCCCCGGTATGCCCTCGTGCAGCTCGAAGGAGCCCTCCGCGCCGACGGTCGCGTCCCGCCCGCCGCCTATTATGAGCGTCGGACAGGTTATATCCCCCAGCACGCCGCGCGCGTCGAAGCCGAGAATGGCGTCGGTATTGGCGAGGAAGCGCCCGTAGTCCCGCGGCCCGGGGACGAGCGCGAGCAGCGGGAAAAACGGGCGGAGCCGTTTGAGGCGCTTTTCCGTATAGGCCTTCTCGGCCGAGTCGGTCAGAATGGCCCTGAGGTCGCGCCTTTCGGCGCACGCCGCGCGCGCCTTCACGCCGGCGAGGATGAGGTCGTTCGCATAGGGCGCGGTGACGGTCAGCACGAGCTTTTCAACGAGCTCCGGGTACCCGGCGGCAAGAAACTGCGCTATCATGCCGCCCTGCGAGACGCCTATGACGGCGGCGCGGGTCAGGCCGAGCGCGCGCATGGCCTCCGCCTGATCGGC
>JAFZAM010000057.1 GCA_017557265.1 Oscillospiraceae bacterium
ATTTCCTTTCAAGGCGTTATTTGACCGGTCAGAAGCGACGCGGCGGCCTGAAGCTGCGTGTCGTCCTCCGCCGGAAGGAGATCGAAGTAAAGAAGCTCGAATTCCTCGTCGCTGACGGGGACCTCGAGGTCGGGCGTGACGCCCGTGCCCGCGAGAGATACTCCGTTGGGCGTGAAATACTCCTCGATGGAGATATGGATGGCGCTCCCGTCGGAGAGGCCTACGGTCGTCTGCGCGTAGCCCTTGCCGGTCGTCTTCTCGCCGACGAGGTCCGCCCAGCCGTACTCGCTGAGCGCGGCGGCGAAGAACTCGGCCGCGCTGTAGCTCTCGGAGTTTATGAGCACCGCCATCGGCATCTCGACGCAGCTCGCCTTGGAATACTGACGCACCTGCTCGCCGCCCTTGGTCTGGGAGATGAACAGCGTCCCCTCCGGGAGGAGATAGTCGAGTATCTTCAGAAGCTCGTTGAGATTGCCGCCGGGGTCGTTGCGCACGTCGAAGACGAGCGCCTTCGCGCCCTGCGCGCGGAGCGCGTCGACGGCCTCGATGGCGAGCGCGCCTGAGCGCGCCTTGAAGTTTTCGATGCGGATATAGCCGATATCGCCGTCCATCATCGAATATTCGACGGGGATGACCTCTACCCTGCCGGGCACGAGCGAGAATATCCGCTCCGTCCCGTCGGGCTCGGTGACGGTCAGCTCCACCCTGCCGCGGGCTATGCCCTCGGCGATGACGCTCTTCGCCTCGTCAAGAGTATAATCCGTGACGTCCGTGCCGTCAACGATATAAATGACGCTTCCGGCCTGAACGCCGGCGGTCGCGGCGGGCGAAACGCCGTAGACGTTGGTTATGAGTATGCCGCCCTCGTCGTTTTTGCGGATGACGATGCCGATGCCGTCGTATTTGTTCTCGGAGTCGTTGAGGTACGCCTGCATCTCGTCGGCGGAGATGTAATACGACCAGTGGTCGCCGAGCGAGTCGACCAGACCGGCGACGGCGCCGTCGGCGGCCTTGTCCTCGTCCATGTCGCCGACGAAATAGGTGTCGATGACCTTCATGGCCTCATTGAGCTTATCCGAGGCCGAGTATTCCTTCGTCTCCGGCTCGGCCGCGGGAGCGGAAAGCAGTCCCGCCGCCGTCGCGACGGCGAACATTATGGCTGCGGCAAGGCACACGCCGATAAGCAGCGCGGCCCATACCGGTACTTTCTCTTTCATACGCTTTCCTCAGTCGGAAAAAACTGTTTTAATCCCAGTATCTCCAGTAGGTGGAGAAGTAGCCCAGCGGATCGACGCGCGAGCCGTTGACCCACGTCTCGAAGTGGCAGTGGTTGCCCGTAGAGGTGCCCGTGCTGCCGACGTAGCCTATGGTCTGGCCCTGCGTGACGGTCTGCCCGACGGAGACGGCACGCGAGCTCATATGCGCGTAGAGCGTATAGCGCCCGTTGCCGTGGGATATCATGACGTAGTTGCCGTAGGAGCTGTCGTACTCCGAGGTCGTGACCGTTCCGGAGTCGGCGGCGTATATGGCGCAGCCGTACCACGTGCCTATGTCTATGCCGTTATGGAAGCGGCGTGTGCCGTATACGGGGTGCACCCTCCAGCCGAAGGGCGAGGTGACGCAGCGTCTGGAGTCGTTGACGGGCCAGATGTACGTGCCGGTCGAGACGGTCCCGCCGCCGGAGCTGCCCGAACCGGAGCCGCTTCCGCCCTGCTGCTGACGGCGGCGTTCCTCCTCTTCGCGGCGCTTGCGCTCCTCCTCGAGCTGCTTTTCATATTCCTTCTGGAGCTCGGTTATCTTCTCGGTGAGCTCCTCCTCGAGCTTTTCGTTCTCCTCGTAGGTCAGCTGGTATTCCTCGCGCTGCTCCTCGAGGGTGATCATGAGGGTCTGCATCTCGGCGAGCTGGATATCGAGCTCGTGCTTCTTCTCCTCTTCCTGAGCCCTCGCCTCGTCGACCTCGGCCCTCGTCGCGGCGAGCTCCTCGCGCGCCAGCTGGGTCGCGGCCTGGGCGTCCTTGAGGCCCTTGACGACATACTCGTTATAGGACATTATCTCGTTTATGTCGTCTATGCGGGAGAGCAGGTCCGCAAAGCTCGCCGCGTCGAAGAGGATGGAGAAATACGATATCGTTCCCGACTCCTCGATGGCGCGCACACGGCGGCGGAAGAGCGCCATCTGGTCGGCCTCCTCCTCCTCGCGCTTTTCAAGCTCGCGCTCCTGATAGGCTATGCGCGAATCGAGCGCGGCGGCCTGAGCGTTGTATATCTCGATCTGCTCGTAGGTCGTGTTGATGCGCTCGTCGAGCAGGGCCTGCCTCGCGGTCACGGCGTCCTGCTCGTCGGAGATGGCGTTGAGCTTGTCGGTTATCTCCTGCTGGCGGTCTGCGAGCTCCTTGGCCTTGTCCTTGAGTTCGTTTATCTCCTGCTGGGTCACGGCGTGCGCGCGGAACACGGCCGCCATGAGCGGCAGGACGATAAGTATGCACAGCACTATGGCCAGAACGGCCAGTATGAGCTTTCTTCTCTTTCTCATGATCTTTCCCTCCTTCGGAGAGGACGCTATATCTTAAGGTAGTTCTTGATGGCGGTGGAGCTGGCGATGACGCCGACGAGGACGCCGACCGCGCCGTAGCCTATGAGGAGCGGCACCGCGTACTTGGAAAACGGCACGAGATTTACGAAGGCGAAGGTGACGGTGCCGTTGGCGCGGGTGTAGAGGATCTCATAGACGCCCCAGGTCAGCAGATAGGCCAGCGCCGAGCCGATGACGCCGAGGAACAGTCCCTCGATGACGAACGGCCAGCGGATGAAGGAGTTGGTCGCGCCGACCATCTTCATGACGCCTATCTCCTCGCGCCGGCTGAAGCTCGTCAGCTTTATCGTATTTGCCATGATGAATATCGAGATGACGAGCAGCACGGCCGTCAGCACTATCGAGACTACCGTCACGATGTTGCGCATGGTCACGAAGCCTCGGGATATCTCGAGATGGGCGTTGACGGTCGCGATGCCGGGGACTCTGTAGAGGTCGGTCTGGAGCTTTTCCATGCCCTCGATGTCGTCCATCGTGATGACGTAGCGGTGTCTGAACACGGTCGCGTCGATGTCGCTGAAGAGGGTGTTGTCCTGATACTTTTTGAGGAACTTGTTCATCGCCTGCTCGCGGGAGACGAACTCGACGGTGTCGACGTTCTCGATGGCCTCTATTTTCGCGGAGAGGCTCCTCGCCTCCTCGTCGGTCAGGCTGTCGTCAACGAAGGCGACGACCTGGTTCTGCGACTCGAGCGAGGCGATCATCTCCTGGATGTTCGCCGACAGGAGCGTGAAGCCGCCCATCATGAACAGGCACGCCATCATGATGGCTATCGTCGCCACGGACATGAAGCCGTGGCTGAAGACGCTCGTCACGCCTTCCTTTATGAAATACAGAAAGCTGTTACTCTTCATAGTTGTAATACCCGCTGACGCCGTCGCCCACGAGGCGGCCGCTGTCGATGACTACGACGCGCTTCGCGAAACGGTTCACCAGTTCCTTTTCATGAGTGACTACGAGGACGGTCGTGCCGAGCTCGTTTATCTGCTCGAGCAGGCGCATTATCTCAAGGCTGCGGGCAGGGTCTATGTTGCCGGTCGGCTCGTCGGCGATGATGACGCTCGGATTGTTCACCAGCGCGCGGGCTATAGCGACGCGCTGCTGCTCGCCGCCGGAGAGCTCGAGCGGATAGCTGTCGGCGTGATCCGTGAGGCCGACGAGCTCTAGGACGTACGCCACGCGCTCCTTGACGTCCTTCGAGGGGGCGCCGACGACGCGCATCGCGAAGGCGACGTTCTCGGTGACGGTCTTCTTGTCGATGAGGCGGAAATCCTGAAACACGACCCCGAGCGTCCTTCTGAGCTTCGGCATCTGGCGGCGCTTAATATAGGTCATGTCGTAGCCGTTGACCTCGACGGTGCCGCTGGTGGCGCATATCTCGCCCGTTATGAGCTTGATGAGCGTCGACTTGCCGCTGCCCGAGGGTCCGACGAGAAAGACGAATTCGCCGTCCTCGATATCGAGGTTTATCCCGCGTATCGCCTTCGTCCCGTTTTCGTAGGTCTTATATACTTCCTTGAACGATATCATTTTTCCTCCGTGGCCGGCCGGAGCCGGCGCGACATTCAGGCGTGGTTTTGAGAGTTGAGGTACTTTTTGACCATCAGCGCGACCTTGAAGACTATCGCATGGTCGAATTCGCGCAGGTCGAGCCCCGTGAGCTTCTTTATCTTCTCGAGACGGTAGACGAGCGTGTTCCTGTGGACGAACAGCTTGCGCGAGGTCTCGGAGACGTTGAGGTTGTTTTCAAAGAACTTGTTTATGGTATAGAGCGTCTCCTGATCGAGCGCGTCTATGGGGTTTTTCTTGAAGACCTCGGAGATGAACATCTCGCAGAGGGTCGTCGGAAGCTGGTATATCAGGCGGCCGATGCCGAGATTGTCATAGTACATGACGCTCTTTTCGTTGTCGAAGACCTGGCCGACCTCAATGGCGATCTGGGCCTCCTTGTAGCGCTCGGCGAGCTCGCGGAGGTGATTTGCGACGCTACCGACGCCGATGACGGTCTTGACGTAGAGCTCGGAGGAGAGCGTGCCGCTGACCTGCTCGGCTATTCTGCCGAGGTCCTCGCTGCCCATGCCGGGCTGCAGCTCCTTGATGAGGACGATGTCCGTCTCGCTGACGGAGAAGATGAAGTCGCGCTGCTTGTCGGGGAACATGCCCTGCATGACCTCCATCATCGCGGGCTCTACCTTGTCCGTCTGCCGCACGAGGATGACCGCTCTCGGCGCGGTCATGTCGAAATGGAGCTCCTTGGCGCGCACGTACATGTCCACCATGAGCGTATTGTCGGAGATGATGTTCTTTACGAAGGCGGTCTTGTCGTATTTCTCCTCATAGTAGACCTTCGCCTCGTTGAAGGCTATCGCGGCGAGCACGCAGACGCAGCTCGCCTCTTCGTCGGTCCCCTCGACGAAAACGGCGTAATCGTAGTCGGTGTTGTAACCGCCGAGGACCTTGAACGTCCTCCCGTCGTAGCGGATGAGCGATTCGGAGGATTCGCCGATGACGCCCGCCGCCCTGCCGAGATGCGTCCCTACCATGGAAAGCTCGTTGCAGGCGGTGACGTTGCCCTCGTTGTCCATGACGCCGATGACCCTGTCCGTCGCCTCTTTCATCTGAACGATGACGCTCTGGAAGATCCTGCCTGACATTTGAGTTCATCCTTTCCCGCGCGCTAAGCGGCGGCAAACGTTATGCGGCCCGGCCGGACCGCGATAAATTACAAATCGGATACACGCTGTTGACATAATCGTTTATTCTTACATACTATATATCTTATTTTGTTATTTTTCAAGAGAGAATTTCCAGAAAATCAGCTTTTATTTGTGAATTTTTTTGCGGCGCGCTCCTTTTTCGCGCGCAGACGCAAATTTGACGAAAAAAAGCCTGCCGCCCTTTCGAGCGGCAGGCCTTATGAAATTCGGAGAGTTTATCAGTTGGTGATGGTCTTCTCGGTCTCGTAGTCGAAGAGGTGGATCTTTCTGGCGTCGAAGCAGACCTTGATGACGTCGTCCATCTTGCAGTTGGTGGTGCCGGTCGGAACGACGGCCGTGATCTGGATGTCGCCCTCGGAGAGATACAGGTTCGTATCGGCGCCGAGCAGCTCGGTCATCTCGACCTTGGTCTCGACGACGCACTCGGGGAACTGGGTCATGTAGGACTCGTCGGCGTAGATGTGGTTCGGGCGGATACCGAAGATGACCTTCTTGCCGGCATAGGCAAGGACCTCGGGCTTGCGGCCCTTCTCGGCCGGGAGCGCTATCTTGGCCTTCTCGCCGAAGGTCAGGTAGGTCACGCCGCCCTCGTCGATGAGCTCGCCCTCGCAGGTATTCATCTGCGGGGTGCCGATGAAGGTCGCGACGAAGAGGTTGGCCGGATTCTCATACAGATACTGCGGAGCGGCGATCTGCTGGATGAAGCCGTCCTTCATGACGACGATGCGGGTACCCATCGTCATAGCCTCGGTCTGGTCGTGGGTAACGTAGATGAACGTGGTGGCGAGCTTCTTGTGCAGCTTGGCGAGCTCGGAACGCATCGCGGTACGGAGCTTGGCGTCGAGGTTGGACAGAGGCTCGTCGAGGAGGAAGACCTTCGGGTTGCGGACGATGGCGCGGCCGAGCGCGACACGCTGCCTCTGGCCGCCGGACAGAGCGGCGGGCTTTCTGTCGAGCAGGTGCTCGATCTCGAGGATCTGAGCGGCCTCGTCGACGCGGCGCTTTATCTCGTCCTTGGGCATTTTGCGGATCTTAAGACCGAAGGACATGTTCTCGAAAACGGTCATGTGAGGATACAGCGCGTAGTTCTGGAAGACCATCGCTATATCTCTCTCCTTGGGCGGCACGTCGTTGACGAGCTTGCCGTCTATGTAGAGCTCACCGGCGGTGATCTCTTCGAGGCCGGCGATCATACGCAGGGTCGTGGACTTTCCGCAGCCGGAGGGGCCGACAAGGATTATGAATTCCTTATCCTCGACGTCGAGGTTGAAGTCAGAGACCGCCGTGACGCCGCCCGCGTATTTCTTGTAAATGCCTTTCATCGTTACGCTGGACATAATATACCTCCGAATAAATAGTTTTTTAAGTACAGCATATTCCTAGCTGAGCCAATTGTAACATAAACGCTCAAAAATGTATATTAACCGAACACACAAAGCTGAGCGCTCATTTTTGTCGACTTTTACAAATCTGCTAAACTTCGCGGAACATGAGTTCCGTCTCGTCCTCGGAAAGGAGCCTGAACGAACCCGGCTCGAGCTTCGGATCGAGCTGAAGTCTGCCTATCGCGACGCGCTTGAGAGCGGCGACGGGAGCGCCGACGGCCGCGAGCATGCGCTTGACCTCGTGGTACTTCCCTTCGCGCAGATACACGCGCACCTCGTAGTCCCCGAGGCGCTCCATTTTCGCGGGCAGGAACTCCGTCCCGTCCCAGAGCTTGAGGCCCGCGGCTATGCGCTCCTCCGCGTCCGGCGCGGGGATGACGGAGACGACGGCCTCGTACGTTTTGACGACCTCTTTGACGGGCGAGATGATGGAATGGATGAGCTCGCCGTCGTCCGTGAGGATGAGCAGGCCCTCCGTGTCCTTGTCGAGTCTGCCCGCCGGCGCGACGCCGCGCTTTTTGGCGAAGTCGTCCATGAGGTCGAGCACGGTCTTGTCCTTCCCGTCCTCGGTCGCGGTGACGACGCCCTTGGGCTTGTTCATCATGTAGACGACGCGGCGGACGTAATTGATGGGCTCGCCGTCGAGCGTCACGAGATCGCTTTCGGTGTTCACGCGCATGCCGACGCGCGCGGGCTCGCCGTTTATGCGCACGCGCCCCTCGCGTATCATTCCCCTCGCCTGCGAGCGCGTCGCCGCGCCGGTCGAGGTCACGAGCCTTTCAAGTCTGAATATCGGCATAGGCCGCCTCCTATCGGAATATGATTTACAAAAACGGAGGTGTCGTTATGTTCGTTTATACTGCAAAGCTCTCGCGCAGGAAGCTGATCGCGGCGGCCGTCGCCGCGGCGGCGGTCATAGGCGCGATAGTCCTCGCGATAGCGCTCGGGACCGGGAGCAGAGCCGTCTCCGCGCCCGACATGTCGAAAAACGCGGACAGGGTCGCGTGGCTGCGCTCGCTCGGTCTGGAGGTCGATGAAGAACCGCTGGAGAGCCGTACCGTCGTCATCCCGCGGAATTTCGGCGGGGTCTATGCCGACTATATTGCTCTCCAGCGTAAGCAGGGATTTCCCCTTGAGGATTACGGCGGGATGGAAGCCACCCGCTACACCTACCGCGTGACGAACCGGGACGACGACAGAGAGATCGTCGCCGACGTGGTCGTTTACGGGCAGACCGTCATAGCCGGGGATCTGCAGTGCCCGGCGCTCGACGGCTTTATGGAGGCTCTTAAGCCTTAGTCTTTCGCCTTCTTCTGGTGAAGGTAGACTATCCAGTAGGGCAGTCCGACGAGGCCGGCGCCGCCGACTATGTTGCCGAGGGTGACGGGGATGAGGTTCTTGACGAAGAAGGCGCCCCAGGTCAGGTTGTCGGCGCTGATGCCGTACTCGGCCTTGGCGAAGAGGCCGGCGGAGATATAATACATATTCGCGACGCTGTGCTCGAAGCCGCAGAGGACGAAGAGCATGATCGGGAAGAAGATGCCGATGATCTTGCCGGAGACGGTCTTCGCGGCGAAGGAGATCCACACGGCGATGCAGACGAGGAAGTTGCAGGCGACGCCGCGCAGGAAGGCGTCTCCGAAGGTCATGCCGACCTTGCCGTTGGCCGTCGAGACTATCGCGGCGGCGAGACCGCCCTCGGCTCCGCCGAAGAGGTCGGCGGTGTGGCCATAGACGGCTATCGCGGCGACGATGATGCCGCCGATGAGGTTGCCTATGTAGACGACGATCCAGTTCTTGAGCATGCCGCCGACGGTGGCTTCGCCCGAGAGAACGGGGATGATGATCAGGCAGTTGCCCGTGAAGAGCTCGCTGCCCGCGACAAGCACCATGGCGAGACCGGCCGGGAATACGCACGCGCCGACGAGCTTGGCGACGGCCTTGCTCTGGATGGTGACGGCGGCGGTCGTCGCACCGACGCCCGCGAGGGCAATGAACGCGCCGGCGAGGATGCCGAGGATGAGGAGCTTGATCACCGAATTAGTCGTTTTGCCTTTTCCGATGGCGAGATAGTTTTTCGCCACTTCAGCGGGAGAATTCATTATCTGTACCTCCATGCTGGCGCTTCGTTCGCGCCGTTTTGAGGACCCCTCCGCAGGGAGCCCCCCGACTCCGCTTATTCTATACCCGGCGCGGCGAAATGTCAAACGCTAATCTGTCCGCGGCGAGGCGGGACGGAGCCCTTTCCCGCGCCTTCGCGGGAGCATGAAAAACCCCCGGCGCTGCGAGGCGCCGGGGGCTCTTTATGTATGTTATCAGGTGTACTCTTCGAACTCGTACTTCGCGGCGTATGAGGCGCGGACTCTCTTGCCGATGATCCAGGCGATGACGGTCAGCGCGATAACGACCAGCATGAAGATTATCTGCCCCACTCTCTTGTCGGCGGCCTGCAGGCCGAAGATCGACATCGCGGGGAGAAGGGTCGAGGTCAGATAGCCGAAGAAGAAATTGAATATCTTGTCGCTTATCAGACCGATGAACGGGACGGCCTGCACGAACACGAGGGCTATGAGACCGCCGGCGTTTCTGTTGTAACCAAAGAGGAAAGCGAATAAGAGGATAGCAGCGATGATGACTATCGAAACGACGACGAACTGCCATCCGACGTTCTTTCCGACAAGCTTGAGCGTGCTGACCTTCTCGACCGTCAGTCCGAGGCCCTTATCCTTGCCGCTTCCGGGAACGACGGAACGGAAGCCGGACAGCGTCGTCATCTCAAAGAAAACGACTATGCTGATGAGGACGGTGTAGAAGAAGCCCTTGGTCTTGCTCTCTAAAAATTTCATCCGAGTGCACCCCTTTGAGTTGATAGGCATATTTTTATAGGCGTATTATAGCACATGGTTTTATGGTTTACAAGAGATATTTAGAAAAAATGATAACTTCTTTGTTCAATATCACCATGAAAAATTGCAATATAGACATATTCATGCTACAATTGTCGCGTTCGGAGCTATCATCCGTTCACATTTGATCATCACCCCGAAACCGGAGGATACGGCTCATGGCAAGTCTCGACGAACTCAAAAAAGAATGCGCCGGCTGCGCCAAATGCGGCCTGTGCCAAACGCGGACGAATCTCGTCTTCGGCGTCGGCGACCCCGGCGCGAAGCTCATGTTCGTCGGCGAGGGTCCCGGGCGCGACGAGGACCTGCAGGGCGAGCCCTTCGTCGGCCGCGCCGGCAAGCTGCTCGACGCGATGCTCGACATCATAGACCTCGACAGGAGCAAGGTCTACATAGCCAACATGGTAAAGTGCCGCCCTCCGCAAAACCGCGATCCCCTGCCCGAGGAGCAGGACGCCTGCTTCCCGTGGCTCGAGCGGCAGATAGAGATAATAGACCCGAAGCTCATCGTCTGCCTCGGGCGCATCTCCGCGATGCGGCTTATCCGCTCCGACTTCAAGATAACCCGCGAGCACGGGCAGTGGTTCGACGTCGGAGGAAGGCAGATCATGGCCATATACCACCCCGCCGCCCTGCTGCGCGACCCGGGCAAGCGCCCGGAGACGTTCCTCGATCTGAAGGAGATTCGCCGCAGGCTCGACGAGCTCGGCTGAACGGAGGCAGAAGAAAATGGCTGACAGACTTTTATTCGAGGTCGCGGTCGAGATGGACCGCAGGGATATTTCCATGCTCAAGACCCCGCACGGCGAGGCCGCGATACTTCCCTTCGGAGGGACGGTCTCGGGCGAGGTCTTCAACGGGCGCGTGCTTCCCGGCGGGGCGGACGTGCAGACCGTCGACGCGAGCGGCGTGCGCCACATGTGCGCGCGCTACATGCTCGAGGGCGAGGACTTCACGGGCGCGAAGTGCCGCGTCTACATAGAAAATAACGGCTGGTTCTCGGGCGGAACGGCCTCTTTCCCGTTCAGGACCGTCCCGACCTTCCTGACGGACAGCGAGGCGCTCTCCCCCATTCTCTGCTCGGGCTTTTTCCGCGGCGAGGGGCACCCCCGCGAGGGCGGCGTGCTGATAAAGCTCTTCAAGATCGAATAACAAAACAAAGACCGCGCGGCTCCCGAAAGAGCCGCGCGGTTTTTTATGCGGTTTTTACTTGTTCGCGTCGAGGAAGCGGAAGATGCGGTCGATGTTCTCGGGCGTTTCGTACTGCGGGTCGCCGTGGAGCGCGTCGTGGAAGACGGTCAGCTCGGCGCGGCCCTCGCCGCAGACGGCGTTTATCTTCTCGGCGAGCTTTATCGAGCCCTCGCAGGGCACGACCTGGTCCTTGTCGCCGCACTGGATGAACATGGGCGGGCAGGCGCGCGTGATGAAATTCATCGGGTTGGAGAAATAGAGCACCTCGGGGGTCTTGAGCGTGTCCGCGCCGACGAACATGTCGGTGAACATGACGGTCTTTCCCGTGCTCGCCATGGGGTGAGCGGCGGAGAAGAGCGACTGGAGATAGAGATCGTAGCACCCGAAGAGGCCGATGGCGCCGCGGACGGAGCTGGAATACTCGGCGTATCCCCTCTCCCTGCCCTCGAAGGCGGGGTCGTCCTGCGTCACGGCGCAGAAGGCGGAGAGGTACGCGCCGGCGCTGTCGCCGCCGGTGAAGAACCTGTCGCCGTCGAGGCAGAACTTGGCGGCGTTCGCGCGCAGGAAGCGCAGGGCGAGCTTGAAGTCGAAGACGGCGTTCGGGAACTTCGCCTCGGAGGAGAAGCGGTACTCGACGGAGACGACCGCGTAGCCCCTGCGGATGCCGTCGATGACGTAGATGAGCTGCATGTCGCGCTTGCTGCCGCCTTTGAAGGCGCCGCCGTGGGCCCATATCACCGTCGGGAACGGGCCCTCCCCCTCGTCGGGAAGATAGATATCGAGCTTCTGGTTGGGCGACTCGGAGCCGTATGCTATGTCGAGGAATTTGCGCTTGACGCCCGTCACGTCCATCATGGGCGGGCCCATGACTCCGGTCTCGGGCGCGAGAGACTTGATGACGTCCATTTTCGTTTCCCTTTCTCAGTGAGTTTTATAGTAGTTGCGGCCGTAGGACTCGTACTCCTCGCTTATCCAGCGGGAGCGCTCCTTCGCGTCGGGCACGGCGGAGCTGGAGGCAACCATCGCGCTGAACACGAAGCCGCCGTCCGGCGCGAGCTCGTCGATCACCTCGCGGGTGTAGGCGCGGACCTGCTCCTCGGTCGTGGACTGGTCGGAGATGAAGCCGCGCGTCTCGAAGCCGCCGACGAAGGCGAGCTTGCGGCCGTACTTGGCCTTTATGGCCTTGAGGTCGTTCATGCGCTGTGCGGGGTCCCACGCCGTGAAGCCGCAGTCGACGAAGTCGTCGATTATGGGCATGCACTGCCCGCAGCAGTGCAGCTGCGCGGGAAGGCCGGCGTTGCGGAAGAGCTCGACGTACTGCTTCCAGTAGGGCTTGAAGAGCTCGCGGAACATCTCCGGCGAGACGAACGGGCTGCGCTCCGTGCAGACGTCGTCGGGCATCCACATCGCGTCCGGCTTATAATACTTGATGTACTTCTTCCCCACTTCCATATGGAAGTCGAGGAACCACTGCATCATGGCCTTGACCTCCTCGGGCTCCTCGTAGCAGGCGCAGAGACCCTCGGTAAAGCCCATGAAGTTTATAAGGCCCTGGAAAAAGCCGGTTATGTTGTCGGACATGACGACCTTCTGCGAGCGGTCGACCTTCTCGAGGTCCTTCTTGGCCATCATCTCCCAGTCGACGCCGCTGAGGTCCGGCAGCTTGACTATGTCGCGCCACTTGGTGATGTCGTCTATCATGAACTGGCCGGGCTTGGGAATGGCGCCGTTCATCGCCGACTCGCTTATGACGTACTCGACGCCGAAGCAGTCGAAGCCCGCGCCCATCCCCTGCCTGTTCTGGCGAAGCACGGACGGGCAGACCAGCGCCCAGGCGGTCCTCGGGAGATATTCCGGGATCTCGCCGTTCAATACGCGGTAGTAATCGTCTCTGTCGTTATGCATCATCGATCTTACCTGCCTTCATGCGGTATGTCATGCGTTTATTATACAATCACAGGCGCGCCTTTGCAATTTTAATTTTTCGATTTACATCGGCTCCGACCCGAATTATACTTGATCTGAAGGCGGGGTCTCACCCGTCGGATAACGGACGGCACGCGGTGATACGATGGCTAAAAACGACTTTACAAAGGGAAAGATGAGCGCGAACATCCTCCGGATGGCCGCGCCGATGACGCTTGCCCTGCTGATAAACGTCCTCTACAGCATCGTCGACCGCATATACATAGGCCACATGCCCGACGGCGGCACCTACGCGCTCGCGGGCATAGGGCTCGCCTTCCCGATAATCGCGGTCATAAGCGCGTTCCAGAGCCTCTTCTCCACGGGCGGCGCGCCGCTCTGCTCGATAGCGCGCGGCGAGGGCGACGTCGAAAAGGCCGAGCTCATCATGGGAAACTGCTACTCCATGCTGCTCATGACCGGCGCCGTGCTGACGGCGCTCTGCTTCGCGGTCAAGGCGCCCGTCCTGCGCCTCGTCGGCGCCGACGACGTGACGTTCGGCTACGCAAACGGCTACCTCTCAATATACGTCTGCGGGACCGTCCTCGTCATGACGGGGCTCGGCATGAACAACTTCATAAACTCGCAGGGCTTCGCGAAATTCGGCATGCTGACCGTCCTCGTCGGGGCGGTCGTCAACATCGCGCTCGACCCGCTCTTCATCTTCGTCTTCGATATGGGCGTGCGCGGGGCGGCGCTCGCGACGGTCATCGCGCAGGCCTGCTCTGCGGCGTGGGTCCTGAGGTTCCTGACGGGAAAGCGAGCAATTCTGAAGCTCCGGCTGAAGAACATGCGCGTCCGGCCGGAGATTATAGGCAGGGTCGTCGCGCTCGGCGTCTCCGGCTTTACGATGGCGGTCACGAACAGCGCCGTCGGCATGGTCAACAACGCCATGCTCCACGAGCTCGGCGGCAGCATCTACGTCAGCATAATGACGGTCATAAACTCCATGCGCGAGCTGCTGCTGATGCCGATGATGGGCCTCAACAGCGGCACTCAGCCCGTCCTCGGCTATAACTACGGGGCGAAGGCGTACGGGCGCGTGCGCGAGGGCATAGGCCTCGTCACGGTCTACATCCTCGTCTACGCGCTTGCGGTCTGGGCCGTGCTGCTCGCCTTCCCCGCGGTCTTCATCCGCATCTTCAACAGCGACCCGGAGCTCATAGAAAAGGGCGTCCCCTGCATCCGGGTCTACTTCGCGATGGTCTTCTGCATGGCTTTCCAGAACGCGGGGCAGAACGTCTTCACGTCGCTCGGAAAGGCCAAGCAGGCGATATGCTTCTCGCTGCTGCGCAAGGCCGTCCTCGTGATCCCGCTCATATTCCTGCTGCCGCGGCTCTTCGGGCTCGGCGTCATGGGCGTCTTCGCGGCGGAGCCGGTCTCGGACGTGGTCGGCGGGCTCGCGTGCTTTCTGACGATGACGTTCACCGTCTGGCGAAAGCTCCCGAAGGACGGGGACGGGACGCTCGGCGCTTATTGACGCCGTCAGGCGGGTCATGCTCGAAAAAGCACAAAGCCGCCGTCCCGAAAGGCCGGGACGGCGGCTGTTTTTTCAAAGGTCCAGCGCGGCGTGGTAGGCGCGCCACGTCGCGCCCCGGATGATGTCCGGCTTGACGCAGTCGCCGATGAGTTCAACTATCGGCGCAGTACCGCGCAGGGCGTCGGCGATCTCGCTTCTCGGGCGAAGACCCGCCGCGCAGAGGACAGTATCCGCCTCAATGAGCAGCTTTTCCCCCGTACCGCTCTCGCATACGACGCCTTCG
>JAFZAM010000058.1 GCA_017557265.1 Oscillospiraceae bacterium
GGCCCAGCTTCTCGATGACGCTGCCGGAATACTCGCTGGGCACGTCGCAGACCACCTTCTCCATGGGCTCGCACTTCACGCCGTCGATGTCGCGGAACAGCACCACGGGCTTGGTCACCTGGAACTCGTACCCCTCGCGGCGCATCGTCTCGATGAGGATGGACAGGTGCATCTCTCCCCTGCCGGCGACGTTGAAGCTGTCGGTGCTGTCGGTCTCTGAGACTCTCAGGGACATGTCCTTGAGCGTCTCGCGGAAAAGTCTGTCGCGTATGTTGCGCGAGGTGACGAACTTGCCCTCCGTGCCCGCGAAGGGGCTGTCGTTGACGGAGAAGGTCATCTCGACGGTCGGGGCGGATATCTCGACGAAGGGCAGCGGGTCCGGGAAGCCCGCGGCGCATATCGTGTCGCCTATGGTGACGTCGCCTATGCCGGAGAGGGCGACGATGTCGCCGGAGGCTACCTCCGTCTCGGGTACCTTATTGAGGCCCTCGAAGACGTAGAGACTGACGGCGCGCGCCTTCTCGGCCATCTCGGGCTTGAGGGCGTTTACGACGACGATGTCCTGATTCTGGCGCAGGACGCCGCGCTCGATGCGGCCGATGGCTATGCGGCCGACGTACTCGCTGTAATCGACGGAGGAGACGAGCATCTGCAGGGGATCCGCGTCGTCGTCGCGCGGGGCGGGGATATAGTCGATTATCGTATCGAAGAGCGGGCGCAGGTCCGTCCCGACGACCTCGGGAGAGAACGACGCCGTCCCCTGCCTTGCCGAGCAGAAGACCATCGGGGAGTCGAGCTGCTCGTCGGTCGCGTTGAGGTCCATGAGGAGCTCGAGCACCTCGTCTATGACCTCGTGGATGCGCTTGTCGGGCCGGTCTATCTTGTTGACGACGACGATGACCCTGTGTCCGAGTTCGAGCGCCTTGCCGAGGACGAAGCGCGTCTGCGGCATGGGGCCCTCCGCCGCGTCGACGAGCAGGAGCACGCCGTCGACCATCTTCAGCACGCGCTCTACCTCGCCTCCGAAATCGGCGTGGCCCGGGGTGTCGACGATGTTTATCTTCGTCCCGTTGTAGGTCACGGCGGTATTCTTTGAGAGTATGGTTATGCCGCGCTCGCGCTCGAGGTCGCCGGAGTCCATGACGCGCTCGACGACGGTCTGGTTCTCGCGGAAGACGCCGCTCTGGCGGAGCATCTCGTCGACGAGGGTGGTCTTGCCGTGGTCGACGTGGGCTATTATGGCGATATTGCGGATGTTCTTCATAAAAGCATCTCCAAAAGGGCGTTTGCCCCGAAGTCTCAAAACTTTGATATTATAACAGAAACGGCTGCAAATAGCAACCGCAACGTGAAAAAGAAGAAGCCGGCGTCCTTGAGAACGGGGCCACCAATTACGGTACAATCCGTTCTCTGATACCAACTTCTAAGTACAATATAGCAGACGTATTTGCCAATGTCAATAAAAGGGCCCTCTCTCGGAGAAGGCCCCGGTTTCATTTCTTTATCGGGAGAAGGACGCGGGTCTCGCGCTTGTATTGCTCGAAGCCGGGCTTTTTGGCCTGCTTGCCGTCCGCCATGGGGATGCTCACAAAGGTAAACAGCAGCGTATTTGCGAGCGCACCCGCTATGAGGTACCAGCGCTGCGGCATGGCGCACACGCACGAGAGCGCGACGCCCCACCACATGGATATCTCGCCGAGATAGTTCGGATGGCGGGCGTATTTCCAGAGCCCCGTGCGGATGAAGCCGCCGGCGCCGCTCTTGCGGAAGCGGTGCATCTGGAGATCTGCCGTCCCCTGCAGGATGACGGCGGCGAAGGAGACGCAGATAAAGACGACGCTCCCGACCGTTACCGGCGCGGACTCGACTATCGCGAAGACGGCGGGCAGTATGCAGCCCCAGACTACGAGGGTCGGGACGAGGTGGATGCCGACGAAGTTGATGACGGGATAGGCCTTCCCCGTCTTCTCGCGGAGCATGACGTAGCGCCAGTCCTCGAACATGAGGCCGTGGAACGTATAGACCCAGTTGCCCGTCAGGCGCACGCCCCAGAAGCAGACGGCGACGAGCAGCAGCACGCCGAGCGGAGTGAGGTGTCTCCCCGCGGCGAAGCACGCGAGGATGAAGATGGGCTGGACGCTCCAGTACGGGTCGTAGACGGAGGCGTTCTCGAAGATGAGGCTGAATATGAAGGTCACGACCGTCGCGCCTATATCGGCGACGAGCAGCGCGAGCCAGAAGGGCAGACTGAGCGCCCCGTATATCGCGAGGCCGGCGAGCGCGGCGACGACGTAGACGACCGCGACGGCGATAAAGCTCAGCGCGCGGCTTTGTTTAAGCTTCATGCTTTCCCGCTCTCTCCTTCGGTCTCTTTTTCCGCTTCCTCGGCGAGCTCGCGGCCGATACGGCCCATGAACACGTCCCACGGGCCGAGCCGCTTTACGAGATAGGCGTACCCGACGGTGTTGGCGCGGGTCATCTTCTTGCCGAGAGCCCGCTTCTGCTCCTTGACGTACTCATAGAGCTCTTCGTCGCTCACGGCGGCGAACTTGGCGGCGAACTCGTCCTCGAGTTCCTTTCTGCCGCTCTCGCGGAGCTTCTTCTGCACGCTTCTGTCCGAAAGCGTCTTTTTCCTTCTGGGATCGACCGGCACGGCGTTCCCCTCCCCGTTATATCTGAAATTAAGAACGGGCGTAATAAGACATACCTTTCAAATACGTCCCATTACGCCCGATATTCGCGTCGCACTTAAAACATCCCTCCCCTTGCGGGGCCCTCTGTTCTCGATCACCATAGGTCTTCCGACTACATGCATTATGGGGTCTCCCCCTGCGCCTGCCTCTCTACCTTCTCACGAGCTTACTCGCAATGGCCGGATCACTCCGCGAAAGACAGCCTCATGCACTCACGGCAACGTGCAATGTTCCAGATTCTCGCTGGATTCCCTCATCCCGACGGCTGCCTCACACAGTCGAAGGGTCATGATGCAGCATATTCAATTGTCAATTTCAAATATGTTCAGGTACGTATAGATTAGCCCATTTTTCAATTACTGTCAATAGTTAAAGCGCGACTTTTTTCGCTTTTTTCTCTCGCTCAGCCGAAGTCGTAGGGCTCTCCGGTCTCCGGCGTCCTGTATTCGTGCTTTTCGTAGTAGCCGACGAGCTCGCCGGACCGGTCGCGCAGGGCGATCATGTAGACGTCCTTGTTCTCCTTGTCGTTGCGGAAGGTGAAGACCCTGTTATGCGACCTGTCGGCGCGAAACCAGGCGAGCACGCGCTCTATGGCGGCGTTGGACTCGGCGTTGTGGCAGTCGGTGAGCTTTTTCCCGAGCAGGGCCTCCCCGCCCCGCTTTGAGTAGCGCTCCTTCGCCGAGGGGTTCATGTAGACTATCGTGTGGTCCATGGCGCAGACGACTATCGGCGCGGCGTCCTGCTCCAGCACGCTCCTGAAAAGCTCCTCCATGTTCACGTTCCGGGCCTCCCTTCGTTTTTTCGAATTATACCGCACGGACCCGCGCGGCGCAATATTTTTTCTCTTGACAGACGCGCGCGGCGCGGATATAATGAGCTTGTATATGGGATTTATATCCCGTTATGCAAAGGAGGCCTTCCGGTGCGCAAGATGGACGCGGAGCGTTTCTCCGCCATAAAAAGCTGCATAGACCGCTCCCTCGAGGAGACGGGGCGCTCCCCCACGGTCTACGACATAGAGCGGGCGACCGGCATCCCGAAGTCGACGGTCGCGCGCTACCTCGCCCGCATGTGCGACAGCGGCGAGGTCGAGATATCCGGGCGCAGGAGCGTGCTGACGAAAAAGGCGCGTGACGCCGCCGGGGCGACGAGGCGCGTCCCGCTCGTGGGCTCGATAGCATGCGGTCTGCCGAAGCTCGCGGAGGAAAACGTCGAGGAATACGTCCCCCTCCCCCGCTCGATATTCGGCTCGGGCGAGCTCTATCTGCTGCGCGCCGACGGCGACTCGATGATAAACGCCGGCATCGCCAACGGCGACCTCGTCGTCATACGCGGGCAGAGCCGCGCCGAGCCCGGGCAGATCGTCGTCGCCCTCGTCGACGACGAGGAGGCCACTCTCAAGCGCTACCGTCCCTTCCCCGGCGGGAAGCGCGTCGACCTTATCCCGGAAAACGACGATTTCTCGACGCAGAGCGTCGATCTGCGCAGCCACAGCCTCGTCATTCAGGGCGTGGCGGTCAACGTCATAAAGAGTCTGGGGTGAGGCGGCGTGCGGACCTATTTCTGCATAGACATGAAGTCCTTCTACGCCTCCGTCGAATGCGCCGACCGCGGGCTCAATCCCTTCGAGACGGGGCTCGTCGTGGCCGACGTCGGGCGCGGGAAGAACGCGCTCTGCCTAGCCGTCAGCCCGAAGCTGAAGGCGCAGGGCGTCCCCGGGCGGTGCCGTCTCTCGGAGATACCGAAAAGCATCGAATTCGAGGCCGTGCCGCCGCGCATGCAGCGATATATAGACTGCGCGGCCGACATCTATTCGATATACCTCGACCATTTCGACCCGCGCGATATCCACGTCTACTCCGTCGACGAGTCGTTCATCGACGCGACGCAGTATCTCCCCGCCTGCGGCATGACGCCGCGCGAGCTCGCCAAAAAGCTCATTGACGAGATAGCCGAAAAGCTCCGCATCCCCTCCACGGCGGGCATAGGGACGAACCTCTACCTCGCGAAGATCGCGCTGGACATCACGGCGAAGCACTCGAAGGACCACATGGGCTATCTCGACGAGGAGCTCTACCGCGAGACGCTCTGGGACCACGCGCCGATAACGGATTTCTGGCAGATAGCCGGCGGCACGGCGCGCCGCCTCGCGCGCTACGGCATAACGACGATGCGCGAGATAGCGCACGCGGACTCGGAGCTTCTCTACAAGGTCTTCGGCAAGGACGCGGAGCTCCTCATAGACCACGCGTGGGGGCGCGAGAGCTGCCTCATTTCGGACATAAAGGGCTATAAGGCCAAGTCGCATTCCGTCTCGTCCTCGCAGATACTGCCTAGCGACTACGACTTCTCCCGCGCGCGCCTCGTCATGCAGGAGATGCTTTTAAACGGCTGCCACGAGCTCATGCGCCGCAAGGTCATCGCGCGCAAGGTCGGGCTCTACGTCGGCTATTCGCACGACGCCATCCCCTCCGCGCACGGCAGCGTCCGCCTCATGAGCGCGACGAACCTCAATTCCCTCATGAGCGGCCCCGCGCTCGGCCTTTTCGACAGGCTCGCCTCGCGCGAGGTCCCGATAAGGCGGCTCGGCGTCAGCTTCGCGGACGTGTGCGACGAGTGCGGCGAGGGGTACGACCTCTTTACGGACATCGAGGCCGTCGAGCGCGAAAAAGCCCGCGAGCGCGCCGTTTTGGAGCTCGCGGACAGATACGGGAAGAACGCCGTGCTGCGCGGCATGAATCTCCTCGAGGGGGCGACGCAGCGCGAGCGCAACGAGATGATAGGAGGACACAGAGCCGGCTATGATGAC
>JAFZAM010000059.1 GCA_017557265.1 Oscillospiraceae bacterium
GCGAAAGCGCCGACAGATCATATAACGTCGGCGTTTTTGGTCTCCGTCGTCTTTTTCGCCCTCGCTCTGCTAACGACCCCTTCGACGGGCCGCTGGCTCGGGATAGTATCCGCCGCCGCGCTCGTCGTTTCTTTCATCATTAGATTCAAGACTGTCAGGGAAAGGCTGACTCTTCCGGTCATCGCTTTGTTCCTGTTCGTTCTCATGTGTGGGATATCGACGCAGTACGCCGTGTCGGGGAAATTCGCTCTATACGAATTTCTCAAGATTTTCGCGGCGTTCTGCGTGGTTTTTATACTTCTCGCCTGGGCTCCCTCCTACGAGGGAACGGGCGTAAACGGACGGTGGTTCGCCGCGGTCCTTGCCTGTTCGGCCGCATGGCTTGGACTCGCCAGCGTCGACATGATCTCGACGCGGATAATAAGCGGCGCTGTGTTCCGCTTTCTCGGCCTCTTTTCCGGCGATTACGCCGGCATTACCGGCGTCGAGAGCGGCGTCAGGATAACGAGCTTAATCAATATGCCGAACGTTTTTGCCGGAGCGACCGGGCTCGGCGTCCTGCTGAGTCTCTCTCTCGCCGTCTCGTCCGAAAACGCGCGGCAGAAGAGCGCATTCCTCTGCGTTTTGTTTATAAATTCGGTTTCTTTTCTGCTGTCCTTCAGCCTCGGCGCCTCCGGACTCATCGTCGTTGCGTTCGTCATTATGCTCGTCGCCGCGGGCAAGAACCACCGAGCGAGACTTTTCGTCCTCATGGCCGAGACCCTCGTGCTTACCGTTCTCGCCGCCGCGGTCAGCGCGTCTTCCGTTACGGACTGGAGCGGGGTCCGACCGCTCCCGCTGCTCGCGCTCATTCTCGGCTCGGCTCTGTTTTGCATCTTGGACAGATACGTCGGCTCCGCGCTCGCCGACAGGCTCGGGCGCAACGCTAAACGCGCCGTAGCCGCCGGCGTCGCTGCCGTCGCGGTCGTCGCCGTTTACGCAGTTCTTGCTCTAAATCTGACCGGCGGGATTACCTTAGAGCCCGGTCAGACTTTATTGCGCACAGCGTATCCGTCTCCGGGAAGCTATGAGCTTGCGGCCGGGAGCAGCGGAGACGTTTCGGTCACTGTCCGGAGCAAGAGCAGGGTGCAGTGCATGACCCGCGGTTATACTCCGCTCTACGAAGGAGACGTTGCCGGCGCGTCTTTTACTGTACCGGAAGACAGCATCGTCACGTATTTCTATTTCAGTTCGGAAGACGGAGCGGAGCTCGGCTCGGCAGTCTTTTCCGGAGCCTCCGGGAACGAAAAGATCCCTCTCGGATACAAGCTTTTGCCGTCCTTCGTGGCCAATCGTATTCAGGGCCTGAAGGCCAATCAGAACGCCATTCAGCGAGAGGTGTTCTCCCGCGACGGTCTCAAGCTCTTCAAGATAAGCCCCGTTTTCGGCTCCGGCCTTGGCGGATACGAGAGCCTTATAATGAGCGTCCAGTCGTTCAAATACGAGACGAAATACGCGCATGACCACTACGTCCAGACCCTCGTCGAGACGGGTATCGTCGGATCAGCGCTATTCGTCCTCCTGCTCGCGGTCTCGGCGTTTCTCGTCGTGCGCGCTCTCGTCAGGAAGAAGGAGGACGCCATGCTGCCCGCGCTCGCTGCGGCGCTGTTCTTCATGGCGGCCCACGCGGCCGTGGAACTCGTTTTCTCCGGCGCCTTCTATCTTTTCATCGCCTTCGGCGTCTTCGCTCTGACGGGCGTCTGCTGCGCGACGGAAGCTCCGTCCCGCATGAAGGCGGGAAGGACCGCGTCCCTCGCCGTTATCGCGCTCGCCGCCGTCTTATTTGGCGCGCTGCTTATAGGCAACGTCTCGGCCAAGCGGCTTGTTGCAAAGGAACCCACGATGGAGTCCCTCGAAAAGGCCGCGAAGATGGACCGCTTCGAGTGGGCGGACTATCTTTTCTCCTACGTGATGACGATCGAACAGGCCGACGCCGACGAGGATATGCGCCGCTGCGCCGACGAATACGCGGACAGGCTCGCGCTGGTTCCGTCCAATACGATGCCGCCCTATCTCGCGGATTACAGATTTTTCAATAAACAGTACGACAAGGCCTTCGACATCGCCGAGCGCTACGTGGCTCACGTGCCCTCCGATCCGGAGGCGTGGAACGAGACGTTCCGCCTCATCAGGCATTATTACCGGGAAGACGTCTCCGGGCTTTTCTCGCGTCGCGTCTCGCTTCTCGCCGAGCGGCTCGAGGCATGGAACGCTTCGAGCTTAATGCCGGTGGTGCTCGACGACGACGTTGCGGAGTTCGTGTCGGAAATGGTGAAAAATGATAAAGGATAATCAGACCTCGTTTAACCGGCTGGACGTGATAAGCGACGCCGTCATAACGTTCGCCATGATGCCGCTCGCCTTCGTCATAAGGTTTTACGTCCTCAAAAACGGAATAATGAGCGTACCGCTGAGAAGCTATCTGCTCGTCGGCCTTGTTTTCGCGCTCCTGCAGCTCGTCAGCTTCGCCGCCTTCGGCCTTTATCGCTTTTTCTGGCGCAGACGCCTCCGCGACGTGCTCTCGCGCCTGTGCCTTGTCGAGCTCCTGGATATCGCGCTCGTCCTCGGATGGCTCTTTCTCGGACACAAGTCCGATTATTCCCGCTGGACCTTCGCGTTCTTCTTCATCCTCGACGTTGCCGCGCTCTGCCTCAAGAGGATCGCGATCAAGCGCGCGATGCTGCGCCGGCTCGAGCGCGGGACCGACCGGAAAAACGTCCTGCTGCTCGGCTCCGGAGCCATCGCGAGATCTTATCTGACAGCTCTTGAAAAGGGCTGGGGCTTCGGCTACGGAGCGAAGTGGTACGCCGCCCGCGGCGAAGCCGAAGACCTGCCTCTCGAATATCTCGGAGATTATGCGGACCTCGGCGCAGTTATGGACAGCTGCGCTCCTGATATGGTCGTCTGCGCCGTCGGCGCGGAGGACGCCGCTATGATCCCGGATTTTATCGCAGTCTGCGAAAAGCGCGGCGTAAAGCTCTCCATCATCCCGTTTTACGCCGAATACCTTCACTCGAATCCCGCCGTGGACGACCTTAACGGCGTCCCGCTTCTCAATATCAGGCGCGTCCCGCTCGACGACAGCTTCAGCGCCTTTGTAAAGAGAGCTTTCGACGTCGTCTGTTCCGCCTTGCTCCTCATCGTGACGAGCCCGCTCGCGCTCGTCTGCGCTGTCGGCGTCAAGCTCTCCTCGCCGGGTCCCGTGATATTCAGGCAGGAGCGCGTCGGACGTGCCGGCAAGGTCTTCAACATCCTCAAATTCCGCTCCATGCGCGTTAACTCCGAGCAGGATACGGCGTGGTCCGGCGCGACTGACGGCCGCAGGACGCGTTTCGGGGCGTTCATGCGCAAGTGCTCGCTGGACGAGCTTCCGCAGCTGTGGAACGTTCTAAAAGGCGATATGAGCCTCGTCGGACCGCGGCCGGAGCTCCCGCGCTTTGTTGAGCGTTTCCGCGAGGAGATCCCTCTCTACATGGTCAAACATCAGGTCCGCCCGGGCATGACCGGATGGGCGCAGATAAACGGTCTCCGCGGCGACAGCTCCGTCAAGGAGCGCATCGACCACGATCTGTATTACATTGAAAACTGGACGGTCTGGTTTGATATCCAGATCCTTCTGACGACCGTTTTCGCCGGCAAATTCATCAACGACGAGAAGCTGGGGGAGTGAGCCCTTGACCGGCAAAGTGCTATTCACCGCGTCTTCCTACGACCACCTCGAGCGCTTTCACAAGCCCTATATAGACGAGTTCCGCCGTCTCGGCTTTGAGACGCACGTCGCCTGCGCCGCTGCGCCTGAGCGGTCCGATCTCGCGGATAAGACGATTCGGCTCCCGCTAAAAAAACGCATGCTTTCGCTGAAAAACTTTTCAGCGGCAGGCCTTCTTCGCCGAGCGATGGAGACGGAGCGCTACGACCTCGTCGTGTCCCATACCGCGCTCGCGGCCTTTTTCACGCGCCTCGCAATGCGCTGGATTAAAGACAGACCTGCGTCCGCCGTCATGGTCCACGGGTATCTGTTCGGGAAAGACGCTCCGATTTTTCGCGGGCTCGTCCTACGCTTGGCGGAAAAGCTTTCCGCGAAGCAGACGGATCTACTGCTCGTCATGAACGGCGAGGATCTTGAGCTCGCGCAAAGATACAGTCTCTGCTCGAGGATAGTTAAGGTCCCCGGAGTCGGGGTCGATTTTTCGCGGCTCGACGCCCCTTCCCGCGAGCGCACTCGCGGCGAGCTCGGTTTTCCCGAGGGGTCGTACGTGCTTTTGAACGCGGCGGAGTTTTCCGCAAGGAAAAGCCAGAGCGTGCTCATAAAAGCCATGCAATTTCTGCCCGGCAACTTTCATCTGATACTCGCCGGAACCGGCGATAAACTCAATGAATGCAAAAAGCTCGCGGTCAGGCTCGGCGTGTCGGATAAAATAGCGTTTCCCGGGCGCGTCGAAGATATCGGCGGACTTATGCGTCTGGCCGACGCGTACGTTTCCGCAAGCCGGAGCGAGGGTCTCCCGTTCAGCGTCATGGAGGCGCTGCATCTGGGACTGCCCGTCGTCGCGAGCCGCGTCAAGGGCCATACGGACCTCGTCGAGGACGGCGCGACCGGCGCGCTTTACCCCTATGGCGACGCGAAGGCTTGCGCGCAGGCCGTTTTGTCGCTCTCTTCTCTCGATGCGGAAGCGGCAGCTCGGCGCGCGGAAGCATCTGTTTCAGAATACTCGTTAGAGCGAGTTTTGCCTCAGGTCATGGAGCAGTATCTTTCTCTCCTACGCGATCGGGAGGATAAATGAAGCGCAAGATTTGTATTTTCTGCGAGATATGGGAGTCCGGAGGCATCGAGTCGGTCATATGCGGCGCGTTGAGCCATATGGACCTGTCCGGCCTTTCCGTAGATATAGTCGCGGCGAAGCTCGGCGAGAGCGTCTTCCGAGCGCCGCTCGAGGCGAAGGGCGTCCGCTTCATTCCGCTTTCGGGCAGTACGCGCAGGGTCGCGGCCAATCACCGTATGTTCCGCAATATACTCAGGCGCGAAAAGTATGATGTCCTGCACATGAATATCTACCACGCGCTCTCGCTTTACTATGCCAGGATCGCCTCTGAGCTCGGGGTTCCCGTAAGGATAGCCCACGCGCACACCTCCGGGCTTCGAAAGAGCCCGACGCTCGCCTTAAAGCTCCTGATAAACCGTGCATCGCGGAAGCGCTTTACGCGCTATGCCACAGCGCTCTGGGCCTGCTCCGAAGCCTCGGCGGGGTTCATTTTCGACGGCAAAGCGCTCAGGGAGAGAGGATACGAGTTTATCCCCAACGGCGTCGAGCTCGACCGCTTCGCGTTCGATCCAGTCGCGAGAGAGAGGGTAAGAGCGGAGCTTGGCCTCGAGGGACGGTTCGTGATAGGCAACGTCGGCCGCCTCTGCAGGCAGAAGAATCAGGAATTCCTGATAGACGTATTCGCGCAGCTTGCGCAGCGTTCGCCGGAGAGCGTACTCCTGCTCGTCGGAGCCGACGAAAACAGAAAAAGCTTTCTCGAGCGCCGCGCCGCGGGATACGGTCTGTTGGATCGAGTCGTGTTTTACGGCCTCAGCGACAGAGTGAGCGAGCTCCTTCAGGCGATGGACGTTTTCGTGTTTCCGAGCCTTTTCGAGGGCCTCGGTCTCGCTCCCATCGAGGCCCAGGCCTCCGGGCTGCCGGTCGTATGCTCCGACGGCGAGCCGCGCGAGGTCGCGATAACGGAGGATATAGAATTTCATTCGCTCGGCGAGCCGCTTTCCGCATGGGCCGACGCGATCATGCAGCATCGCAGCGCAGAGCGTCATGAGGCGCGTTACGTCGAGCAGCGTATGGATTTTGACGTCGAAAATACGGCAGGGATATTTTACCGCGCCTATACGGCAAAGGGGGAAGCTGAGGATGATTAAGACCGGAATAGTCGGCTTCGGCAGGGTCGGAACGGCCATGAAGAAGCTGTTTTCCGACGCGTGCGTATACGACGGCCCAAAGGGCATTGGGTCGAGAGAAGAGATAAACTCGTGCCAGGTGGCGTTCGTATGCGTGCCGACTCCTTCGCTCGCGGACGGCGCCTGCGACACCTCCGCGGTCGAGGACGTCATGAGCTGGATAGAGTCCGACGTCGTCGTTCTCCGCTCGACCGTGCCCGTCGGCTTTACCGACGAGCTCTGCGCCCGTTACGGCAAGCGCGTCTGCTTCCAGCCGGAGTACTACGGCGAGACCGTCGCCCATCCCTTTGCCGATCTGAAGGATCAGGGATGGATAACCATAGGCGGAGAGGAAAGCGCCGCTTCCCGTGTCGCCGAGCTCTATAAGAAAGTGCATAATTCCGGCCTCGTTATCAACATCGTCGACGCGAAGACGGCCGAGCTCGCCAAGTACATGGAAAACTGCTTCCTCGCGGCCAAGGTAACGTTCTGCAACGAGTTTTACGACCTCGCGCAAGGCATGGGCGTGAACTACGACAAGCTGCGCGAGACGTGGCTCCTCGATCCGCGTATAGGCCGCAGCCATACGTTCGTGTTCGAGGACGACCGCGGCTTCGGCGGGAGCTGCCTGCCAAAGGACACGTCTGCTCTCGTCAGTCAGGCGGAGGCGCTCGGACTCGACGCCTCGCTTATGAAGGCCGTCATCGAAAAAAACAAGCGGCTTCGAAATGGATAAAGGCCTGATCTCGATAATCATCCCCGTCTATAAGACGGAGAAGTATCTCCGGCAATGCGTCGAGAGCGTGCTCGCCCAGACTTACGGCGACATCCAAGTCGTTCTTGTCGACGACGGATCGCCCGACGGATGCGGAGATATTTGCGACGAGTTCGCCCGCGCCGACGCGCGAGTCAAGGTCGTGCATCAGGAAAACGCCGGACTTTCCGCGGCGTGGAACGCCGGGCTTCGCCTCGCGGAAGGCGAGTTCGTCGGCTTCGTCGATTCTGACGATTTCGTCGAGCCCGACATGTTTGAGTATCTTCTGCGGGGCCTTGAGGAAGCGGACGCCGACGTCGCCGTCTGCGGCATATTCGACGAATACTCCGCAAGGACGGAGACGCGCTCTCCCGGAGAAAAAAGAACGCTCGACACCGACGGCGTTCTTGCCGAAATGGAGCTCAACACCGGCATCCAGAGCTACGTCTGGAATAAGCTCTGGCGGCGCTTTCTTTTCGATGGGATCGAGTTTCCCGGCAGGACCTCGGGCGATATCGCCGTCGCGCACCTGCTCTTCGAGCGCGCGGCGAGGGGAGCCGCCCTTCTGCCCGAGCCAAAATATCACTACCGATTCCTCGCAGAGAGCATTACCGGGGACAGATCGCTCAAGCGAAGCTTCAATTTCGTGGACGTGTTCAGAAAGCGCAGGGAAGACCTGTGGGAGCGAAGACCCGCGCTTCACGATCTGCTCGACACGCTCTGCGTTCAGGCCGCCGTCAGGCCCTGGTGCGCCTGCGGACTGAACCCGAAAGAGGCCCGCAGGGACTATGCGGAAAGACTCCGCGAGACCGCCGAGTTTTCAAAAGCGCACTATAAGACCGCCAAACGCCTCGTAAAGCTCGGCATAACGGGCAGAGCGGTCATGTCGCTGACCCGGTTCGACCGGCCGTGGGCGTACGCGCTTTCGGGCCTTCTGAGCCGTTTATACCGGCTCAAACACGAAAGACCGCTGTAAAAGGAGCGGAGCATGCCGTCGGAAAAGAAGATAATAACGAATATCGTCTGGCGGTTTTTCGAGCGGACCGGGACGCAGCTCGTCACGCTAGCCGTATCGATAGTCCTCGCGCGTATGCTCGCGCCCGGGCTTTTCGGCGTGCTTGCCATGATAGTCGCCGTCGTCGCCGTATTGCGTGTGCCGATAGAAAACTGCCTCGGTCACGCTCTTATCCAGAAGGAAAACGCGGACGGAACCGATTTTTCATCGGCTTTTTACTGCAATTTAGTTGCGTCCACCTTCATTTATGCTTTTGTTTTCTTCCTCGCGCCGCCCGTCGCGGAGCGTGCCGGAGATCCGGGCCTGACCGCCGTTATCCGTGTTCTCGGCCTCTCGATCCCGCTATCGGCCTTCAAAAGCGTACAGCAGGCCTACGCGGAGCGGAACATGCTCTTTCGCAAGTTCTTTTTTGCGTCTCTGGGCGGGACGCTGATCTCGGGTATAGTCGGCGTACTGCTTGCTCTGAAGGGCTTCGGTTTATGGGCGCTCGCCGCCCAGTATCTGCTCGATCTAGCCGTCGATACGATACTGCTCTGGATCATCGTCCGCTGGCGCCCCGCCGCCGTTTTTTCAGCCGACAGGCTCAAAACGCTGCTGTCGTACGGCTGGAAGCTGACGGCCGCCGCGCTTATGGACTCGGCCTACGAGGGCCTGAAACAGACGCTGACTGGAATCCGCATTTCGAGCGCCGATCTCGCGTATCTCAACAGGGGACAGGTCTATCCGCGTGCGGCGTTCAACAACATCAACGCTTCCGTGGAGAACGTCATGTTCTCCGCGATGTCGCGCGAGCAGGCGCGCCCGGAGCTCGTGCGCGAGATGGTCCGGAAAAACGTCACGACCGCGACCTATATCCTCGCGCCGATACTCGCAGGTCTCGCTGCCGTAGCGGAGCCGCTTACGCGCCTCGTTCTGACGGAAAAGTGGCTGCCTTGCGTGCCGCTGCTCAGGATATGCTGCGCGGCGTATCTGCTTTCTCCGGCCGTGAAGGCCAATCAGAGCGCGATAAACGCACTGGGCAGAAGCGATCTTTTCCTTAAGCTCGAGATCGTCAAGAAGATCGCGAGCGTCGTCGTCCTCATTGTCTCGCTTCATTTCGGAATCAAAGGCGTGGCAGTCGGACTGCTCGCAACATCGGTTATCTGTATGCTCGTCAACGCGCTGCCGAACGGAAAGCTCCTCGGCTATCCGCTCGGAAGGCAGCTTCTCGACGTTCTGCCGTCGATAGCTCTCGCCGCGGTGATGGGGCTGATCGTATATACCTTCGGCTGTCTCGGCCTCCGCGATATCCCGACGCTCGCCATTCAGATACCGCTTGGAACAGCGTTGTATATCGCGGGCTCCGCCGCTTTCGGACTGAAGGGCTTTTCCTATCTGACCGGACTTGTCCGGAGCTTCAAAAAAGAATAAAAAACGTCGCCCCGGTGTTTTCCGCGGCGGCGCTGTATTTATGAGAATATGTCAGATGATATTCTCCCAAAAGGGGATTATAGAAAGGTGTATCATAGTATTCAAGAAGAAAAATCAACAAAAAAGCAGTCTCTATTATGCTTTATTTTTTATCATGATTATATTTGAATATTCATCCTGAAATTAGTTATATCAGGCCCAATTTCGGAACTGTAATGAACGGTTCCTCCGGAGCAATAGTCTTTATATTAACGAAAGTAATATGAAGATCATTACGGTATGTGCTTGCGTATCAGCTTATAAAATGATATCTTTAAACAAAAGTTGACTCCGAGGGTCCCGTTCTGAATGCTTGAACTGACTGCCCGGAGCGATAACGTATTGCGGGAGGAAATATGAAGATAGCTGTTTTTAACGGAAGTCCGAGAAAAGAGAACACGTCCGCGATGGTTCAAGCTTTCATCGAAGGCGCGGAGGCCGCGGGACATGAGGTCGAAGAGTATCACGTCGGCAAAATGAAGATAGCCGGCTGCCTCGGATGCATGTACTGCAAAACAAAAGGCGAGGGCGTCTGCGTCCAGAAGGACGATCTGGAAAAGATCATGCCGGCATATAAAGAAGCGGACATGATAGTCTTCGCGTCGCCGGTCTACTATTTCACCATGACCGCGCAGATCGAGGCGGCGATCCAGAGAGTTTTCTGTATCGGCAAGCCCGCGAAGGCGAAGAAGGCCGCGCTCCTGCTGAGCTCCGGTTCGCCCGGAGTCTATGACGGAGCGATAGCGCAGTTCAAAGCGTATACGCGCTATACCGGCATCGAGGACGCCGGCGTCATAACTGCGCACGGCGCCGAAAACAAATCCGAAGCAAAGCTCGCCGAGATAAGGGAATTTGCAAAGTCACTCTGAAATGAAAAACGCCTCTGAGTAAATGAGCTCAGAGGCGTTTTTGTATGTATTGCGGTATGGCCCCACTCGCTCCCGCCCTGCGGGCGGAACCGCTCGGGGATGCCGCATGAGGCCGTGGGTTCAGTAGTCAAAATAACAAAATGCGAGCCCAGCGAAGCGGGTCACATTTTGAGAGGAGGAGCGACAAAGCGAGTGAGCGGCTGTATTTAATCAGCCGCGAAGGATACGATGTCCGCGACGACGAAGTGGCGGGATTTGAACCCACGGCATGCCGACTGCGTCCGGCATGCCGGCGGCGGTATGGCCCCGCTCGCTCCCGGCTTCGCCGGAACCGCTCGGGGATGCCGTCATGAGGCCGTGGGTTCAGTAGTCAGTCAAATGCAAAAGAGGCGACCCACAAAAGCGGATCGCCTCTTTTGGTCCGAGTGGCGGGATTTGAACCCACGGCCTCATGGTCCCGAACCATGCGCGCTACCATCTGCGCTACACCCGGTTATTGCCGCCCGATTCGGGCGACTTTGATATTATATTGTCATTATCCCGATATGTCAAGAGCGATTTTCATCGATCTCCGGCTCGCCGCTTTCGGCTTCAAGCTCGGCCTTTATCTCGGCCAGCAGCTTTTTGTCCGTTTTGTCAAGAGGAGCAGTTTCGAGCATGTCCGGACGGCGCAGCAGGGTGCGCCTGAGCGCCTCTTTTCTGCGCCATTTTTTGATGTTCGCATGATGCCCGGAGAGCAGTATAGGCGGGACGGCGCGCCCCTGCCATATCTCGGGACGTGAGTACTGCGGATATTCGAGCAGACCGTTCCAGTGGCTCTCCTCGGTAAAGCACTCCTCGTCGGAGAGAACGCCGGGCACGAGCCTGCAGACGGAATCCGCGACCGCGAGCGCGGGTATCTCGCCGCCGGTGACGACGAAATCTCCGATGGATATCTCCTCGTCGACGCATTCGTCGATGAAGCGCTGGTCGACGCCCTCGTAATGCCCGCAGACGATGATGAACCGGTCGAGCTTGGAAAGACGCTTCGCGTCCTCCTGCTTGTAAACCTTGCCGCAGGGCGACATCATGATCGTATGTATGCGGTATCCCGCCTCGTCGCAAAGGTGCTTCCAGAGCGAGTGGAGCGGCTGAGCCTGCATTATCATGCCCATGCCGCCGCCATAGGGATAATCGTCGACCTGCGTCTGCTTGTTCTCGGTATAGTCGCGTATCTGATGGCAGTCGATGCGGACGATGCCGCGCTCCTGCGCGCGCCCGATGATGCTCTCGACGAGCATGTCGCCGACGGAGTCGGGGAAGAGGGTCAGTATGTCGATATGCACGTCTTCACATCCCCTCTATGAGTTTAACGGTAACTACTCCGGCTTCGACGTCGACCTTCCTGACGAATTCGGGGACGTCGGGAATAAGGTGCTCTGTCTCGCCGCGCACGACGAAGACGCGCCCCGCGGGAAGCTCGAGAAAGTCCTCGAGCATGCCGACGACCCCTATTTCCTCGTCTCGGACCTCGGCTCCGATGATGTCTGAGAGAAAATATGCGCCGTCTTCAAGCTTGGCGTCATCGCGGGCTATAAAGAGCTTTTTGCCCTTGAGCGTCATCGCGGCGTTGATATCGTCGATACCATCAAGCCGCGCGAATAGCATCTGCCCCTGAACGCGCGTCGAGACGACCTTTATCTCCCGTCCGTCGACGAAGAAACGTCTGAAACGGGAGAGAAAGGCGGGGGAGTCGCACCAGGGCGAGATCTTGACCTCGCCCTTTATGCCGTGAGTGTTGACGATCTCGCCGCACTCCAGATATTCGCTGAGCTTTCTGATGGCCATCAGAGCACCTCCGGCTCAGTCGACTATATCGACGGAGACCTTTTTGCCGCTTCTCGCGGCGAGAGACTTGACGAGGACGCGGATCTCTTTGGCGATGCGCCCCTGCCTGCCTATGACCTTGCCCATATCGCCCTCGGCGACGCGGAGCTCGAGAACGGTCTCGTTCTCGTATTCCTTCTCGGTAACGGTAACTGCGTCAGGATCGTCTACGAGGTTTCTGGCAATGTAGAGCAAAAGATCCTTCATTGTTTTCCTCCAATCAGAAGAGGTCAGATGATCTCAGCCTTCTTGAGAAGCGCTCTGACGGTGTCGGTGGGCTGGGCGCCCTTGGCGATCCAATCCTTGACGCGGTCGGCGTCGACCTTGAACTCAGAGGGGTCGGAGAGAGGGCTGTAGGTGCCGAGCTCTTCGATGAAGCGGCCGTCGCGCGGGAAACGGGAGTCGGCGACGACTATCCTGTAGTAGGGGTTCTTCTTCGCGCCGATGCGGCGAAGTCTGATCTTGACCATGATTTTTTCCTCCGTATATTTGTTTTGTTGTTTTTATATGTGAAACGCCCTCGGGCGCTACATACCGAAAATGCCGCGGCTTTTGGCGAAGCGCTTCTTGCCGCGCTTGCCGGAAAACTGCTTCGCCATCGACTGCATCATCTCGAACTGCTTGAGCAGTCTGTTGACGTCGACGACGGTCGTGCCGCTGCCTGCGGCGATGCGCTTTTTCCTGCTGGAGTTGAGGAGCGCCGGATTATCCCGCTCGGCCTTTGTCATCGAGAGGATGATGGCCTCCGTCTTACCGAGCGCCTTCTCGTCGATGGAAGCGCCGGAGAGAGCCTTCGCGTCGACTCCGGGGAGCATGCCCGCTATATCCGAGAGCGAGCCCATTGATTTTATAGAGGTGAGCTGCTCATAGAAATCCGTCAGAGTGAAGCGGTTGCTGACGAGCTTTTCCGCCATCTCGGCGGCCTTTTTTTCGTCGAAGCTCTGCTCCGCCTTCTCGATAAGCGTCAGCACGTCGCCCATTCCGAGAATGCGCGAGGCCATGCGGTCGGGGTGGAAGGGCTCGATGCCGTCGAGCTTTTCGCCTATGCCTGCGTATTTTATGGGCTTTCCCGTCGCCGCGCGAACTGAGAGCGCCGCGCCGCCTCTCGCGTCGCCGTCGAGCTTCGTGAGGAGTACGCTGTCTATCCCGAGCGCCTCGTCGAAGGCCTTCGCCGCGTTCACGGCGTCCTGACCGGTCATCGCGTCGACGACGAGCATGACCTCGTCGGGGCTGACGGCGGCCTTCATGCGCTTTAATTCGTCCATGAGCGTCTCGTCGATGTGGAGGCGTCCGGCTGTATCGATGAAGACGATGTCGTTTCCATGCGTCTTCGCGTGCGCGACGGCGGCCTTCGCTATCTCGACGGGGTCGCCCGCGCCCTGCTCGAATACCGGCACGTCGACCTGCGCACCGACGGTCATGAGCTGCTGTATGGCGGCGGGTCTGTAGACGTCGCAGGCGACGAGGAGCGGCCTTCTGGAGTTCTTTTTCATGAGCGCGGCGAGCTTGGCGACGTTCGTCGTCTTGCCCGCGCCCTGAAGGCCGACCATCATGACGACCGTCGGGGGATTGGGGGAGATGTTGAGCTTGGAGTTCGTCCCGCCCATCATCGTCGTGAGCTCCTCGTTGACGATCTTGATGACCATCTGCGCCGGGGACAGGCTCTCGAGCACGTCGACTCCGACGGCGCGCTCGCTGACCTTGCTTATGAATTCCTTGACGACCTTGTAGCTGACGTCGGCCTCGAGGAGCGCCATGCGCACGTCGCGCATCGCGTCCTTGATATCGCCTTCGGTCAGGCGGCCCTTGCCGCGGAGCTTTTTGAAGGTCGCGGATAGTTTTTCGGATAAGCTTTCAAATGCCATATCTTACTCCGCTTACTGCTTCATGCGCTCGACCAGACCGGCGATCTTTCCGCACAGCCCGGAGAGCTCCTTACTTTTCAGCTTGCCGTCGTTGAGCGCGTTTATCTCGCCCACGCAGGAGCCGACGGCGTCGAGCCCGGCGTCTATCTCCTCGAGTCTCGCCAGCAGCCCCGTCTTGCGCTCGATGTCCTCGAGAGCGGCCTCGCTCTTGGATACGAGGTCGCGGACGGCCTGCCGCGAGACGCCGCTGTTTTCGGCTATCTCCGAGAGCGTGAGGTTCTCGTCGTAATAAAGAGCGAAATATTCGCGCTGGCGCTCCGTAAGGAGCTCGCCGTAAAGGTCGAACAGCAGCGCCATACGTACCGTCTTGTCCATTTGGCTCAACTCCTCCGGCGTACTGTAAAGCAAAATCGCTTTACAGAGGGACTATAAACTAATTGCGGCGCCTTGTCAAGCATTATTTGTAAAGTAAAAGCGCTTTACACGCGAAATTGAATAACCGACCGCCGAAAAAGGGAAAAATACCGTATCAAAGACTTGAAACGGGGTCCGGGATATGGTCAAAAACGTTGAAACGGAGCTTCTAAGGCGATTCGGAGAAAATGTTGCGCTGAGTCTGCCCTCGTCGAATAATTGCTCGGGGAGGATAGTCTCAAAGAATGCGTCGAAGGATCTGGAGCGCGTGCGCTCGGCGGCGAAAGAGCTTCGCGAAAAAGCGTCCGAAGCCGAAAGGGAATGGCTCCGCGATAATTACTACGTCGCGGAGCGCGCCGCCTCGTTCGTCCGCGAATGCTTTTCCCGGAAAAGAGCGCTCTCGTCGTCTGCAAACGGTCACGTTCCCCTCGTATACGGCGCCGCTGAGAGCTTCGTGTTCTGCGGCAAATTCTCGGAAGAGCGATTCGACGAATACCTGACCGGCTTTCAAAGCGTGCGGCCGCTTAACGAGAGGGAGCTTTCGCTTCTTTTCCCGGCGCTTCATGCCGCGCTGCTCAAAAAACTCGCGCAAGCGGCTTCGAGAGCGTCGGAGTTATCGGAAAAAGCCGCGGATCGCGCAGCGCACGACGAAAACGCGCGCGAAATAAAAGAGGTTTTCGATGCGTTCAAGTCCATAGCCGAAGCCGACGCGGCGAAGCTCCTGCTGAAGCAGAGCACGGTCGAGCGGATACTGTCGGCCGACCCGGTCTACCGAGATATGGACGAAGAGAGCCGAGTGCAGTACAGACGCCGCCTCGCAAGACTTGCCGGGAGGAAGGGCGTGAGCGAAAGCGCGCTCGCACAGAGACTTATCGAGCGATTGCAGCACGGACCGGAGCGGCACGTCGGAGAGCTTCTTTTTGAAAAGCTCTCCGGGAAGAAGTCGGCGCTTATACTTGCCGTCTATCTTTTTGCGGTTGTCGGCCTAAGCGCGGCAACGTCAAGTCTTTTAAGCGTTGCGGCGGAGTGCTTTGCTCTTTTGCCGCTCGTTTTTATCCCTTTGACTGAGATATTCAAATGCGCGGCGGACTCTCTTGCCTCCCGCATTAAAAAACCCTGCCCGCTGCCTCGAATGGAACTCAAAAACGGAATACCGTCCGACGCTGCGACGCTCGCGGTCATATCCTGCCTTCCGCGAAATGCCGGAGAAGCGGCGGATCTCGTCCACAAGCTGGAGCTGTACTCGATAGCTAACCGCGACGCGGGAGAGAATCTCTGCTTCGGACTGCTTGCCGATCTTCCCGGATCGAAGACAGCGACAGCTCCGCAGGATACGGAGATATTGAGTTCGTGCGCAGACGGAGCAAACTCCTTGAACAAAAGTTACGGCGAGCGCTTTTTCGCCTTTACCCGGCCTCGAGTCTTTGACCCGGGCTCCGGGGAGATGTGCGGCCGCGAGCGAAAGCGCGGCGCCGTCGAAGCGCTCGTCGGGCTGATGCGCGGCTGCGAGAGCGAGATCGTCGTCGCGGCGGGCCCGGTCGAAAAGATATCAACATTCAAATATCTCATACTGCTCGATTCGGATACGAAGCTCACGGTCGGGAGCGCGAAAAAACTCGTCGGGACGATGCTGCACCCTCTCGTGCGGCCGGTCGTGGACGAAAAGAAAAAGCGGGTCGTCTCCGGCCACGGCGTCGTCGCGCCCGCCATATCCGTCGCCCTCGATTCCTCCAACGCGTCCCGCTTCGCGTCCGTCTTCGGAGGGCGCGGCGGGACGGAGCCTTACGCCTTCTCGCGGAGCGACGTCTATCAGGACCTGTTCGGCCGCGGCAGCTTTGCCGGTAAGGGCATAGTCAGCGTCGAGGCGTACGACAAATGCGTCTCCGGGCGTTTCCCGCTCAATACTGTTCTTTCCCACGACCTGCCCGAGGGCGAGCTGCTGCGCTGCGGCTTTGCCGACGATATCGAGCTCACCGACGGGTTTCCGTCTTCGCCGCGCTCTTACTGGATGAGGCTTCACAGATGGACGCGAGGCGACTGGCAGAATATCATCTGGCTCGGAAGCCGCGTAAAGAATTCGTCAGGAGTGAAGTCCGAAAACGTTTTCGACGGTCTTTCCAAATGGAAGATAGTCGACAATCTGCGAAGGAGCCTTTTCGCTCCGGCGTGTCTTGTATCTCTGTTCGCCGCGTTTTTCATCGGCGGCCCGTTCGTATTAGCCGGGGCCGCCGCGGCGGCGGCTTTGCTTTTTCCCGCCATAGCCGCGGGCGCGAGCAATGCAATCAGAGCAAAGAAAGGCAGAGAGTACCGCTCATGCGTCCTTTACGGAGCGGGAGAGGCGATTGCTGTTGCGCTCGGAGCATTCGCGTTTTTGCCGCAGACGGCGTTCACTGCGCTCTCGGCGGCCGCCACTGCCGTTTACAGGCTTGCAGTCAGTAAGAAAGAGCTCCTTCGCTGGACTTCCTCCGCCGAGGCTGAAAACGAGAAAAACTCTTTTTTATCCACACTGAAGACGATGCTGCCCGCCGTGTTTATCGGTGCGGCGGCGCTGTTTTCCTCTCCGCCCGGCTTTGCCTGCGGGCTCATCTGGCTGCTTTCTCCGGTTTTTGCGTACGCGCTCGGAATGAAACGGAAGAAGCCGGGTCTCGACCGTGCAGACAAGCTTTATCTGAGAGACGAGGCTCGTTCAATATGGAACTATTTTTCCGAGCATATGACCGAGGAGCGCGGCTTTCTCCCGCCGGACAACTGGCAGGAGGAGCCGGCTCTCGGTATCGCGGAACGCACCTCGCCGACGAATATCGGCCTCGCTCTGCTCTCGGCGCTCGCTGCGTGCGAGCTTTCGTTTACAGGGCGCGGCGAGGCGTGCGGACTGTGCGAACGCGCCGCGGAAACGCTTGAAAAGCTCGAAAAGCGAAACGGCCACCTTTATAACTGGTACGACCTTAAGACGCTGCGCCCGATGGAGCCGCGTTTCGTCTCGACCGTCGACAGCGGCAATCTCGCTGCGTGCCTGACCGCGGCGGCGGCGATCCTTAAAAGATACGGCCGAGATGATATTGCCCGCAGACTGACCGCCGTTCGCGACGCGATGGATTTTCGCGAGCTCTACGACTCAAAGCGCGAGCTCTTCTGCATCGGCATAAACTCCGAGGGCGAGCGCGAGGGGCTTTATGACCTTTTCGCGAGCGAGGCGCGCCTGACGTCGTATTTCGCCATAGCGCGCGGGATATGTACTCCGAAGCACTGGCACGAGCTCGCAAGGCCGATGGCCCGCTCTGGAGACCGCCTCGGCGTCGCTTCATGGAACGGGTCGGTTTTCGAGTACTTCATGCCGGAGCTGTTGCTCCCGCTGTATGAAAACTCGCTCGTCTGGGAATCCCTGCGCTTTTGTCTTGCCGTTCAGCTCGCCGCGTCCACGCCTTGGGGCGCGTCCGAGAGCGCGTTCGCATCGCTCGACGAAACGGGGAGCTATCGCTATAAGGCGCACGGCGCGCAGGACGCCGCGATACGCAGAAAAGTCTATGCCGACAGAGTCGCCGCGCCGTACGCGTCGTTTCTCGCCCTTTCCATGTGGCCGAAGAGTGCGATTAATAATCTCAGACGCTTTGACGCGCTCGGGGCGAAGGGCAGATTCGGCTTTTACGAGGCTCTCGACTATACAGAAAGGCGAGTCCCCGCGGGGAGGGAGTTCGTCCCGGTCAAAACGTTCATGGCGCATCATCTCGGCATGAGCCTCGTCGCGGCCGCGAACGCGCTCAAGGACGGCGTTTTCGTCAAAGCGTTCCTCGACGATCCGGAGCAGGCGGCTTTTGCCGAGCTTCTGCAGGAAAAGGGTCCGGTCGGCACAAGGATTACGACCGCCGACAAATGCGTTGCGGAGGGACGAACGGTTTTTGACGGATCGTGGGAAAACGCGGCTGAAGACGACGGCGTGCCGCGCACAGCCGTTCTTTCCAACGGCGCGTACTCGCTCACGGTCACCTCCGACGGGCTGTGGTCGTCCTCCTGCGGCGATATCGCATTGTCTCTTTTTGACGAAACGGGCAGAAGATCCGGCATGTTCGTCTCGTGCGGAGACGCCGTCCTGCCGTTGACCGGAGCCGTACCGGACGGAGTGAAACGAACCTGCTCGCTGTCTCCGAAAGGGGCGTCGTTCTCTTCGGAGTTTGACGACTTTACTGTGGAGTCGTCGTGGTACGTCCCGGAGAAGACCCGGGGCGAGGTCCGACGCGTCAGGATATCCAACGCCGGAGAGGAGCGCGATTTCGAGCTTTCTCTATACCTTGAGCCGGTGCTTTCGGAAGCCGCGGCCTATCTCGCGCATCCCGCTTTTTCGAAACTCTCGATGGAGACGCGCGCTTTTGAGAGGGGCGTGACGGTCCTGCGCAGAGAGGGCGGTCCGGTCATACCCTCGGCCGTGAGCGTCGCCGTCTCGGAGCCGTTTGAATTTGATACCTCGCGCGAGAGCATTATCGGCCTATACGGATCTGTCGAGAACGCGCTCAGAGAGCCTGCGGCTTCGACAGCCGGAGCAGTTCTCGACCCGTGCGTGTTGCTGAGGTGCTCCCTCAAAGTGCCGCGCGGGAGAACGCGCGAGGTCGTTTTCTCAACAGCATGGGGCGAGGACGCGGAGAGCTCCGAGTCCGCGGCGTCGGAACTCGTTTTTGTGAAAAGCCGCCCGTCCGGCTTTTACGCCTTTGCTGCGCGCGAATGCTGTTTCGGTCAGACAGACGGGGAGAACGTAAGCGCGCTTCTTCTATCGCTTTTGTACCGAAGAGCGGGCGAACAGCCCGCCCCCGGCGAAAAGTCCGGAGTCGAGGACCTTTGGCGCATAGGCGTGTCGGGAGACTTCTCGGCAGCTTACGTCGAAGCGACGGACGAATCGTCGCTCGAAAAGGCCAAAGCCTTTATGCGCGCGGCAAAATATCTGCGGATGTGCGGCTTAAAGTGCGACCTTATAGTTCTTTTTGCCGAGCCCGACGGCTATACGCGACCGATAAGCTCCGCGCTGTTCGAGTTCTTAGAAACACTCGGCAGACCGAACGTTATCCACATTGTCGACGCGAACGAAAATCGAGGCGTCAAACACGTCGCTTCGCAGGCCGGTATTTCAGCATACCGATCGCCCGATCGAGGGTTTAATGCCGTTCCGATCGCTCACAGAAACGGCCGATTTGAGGACGGCGCCTTCGTTTTCGAGACGGAGCGCGGTGCAGGCATACCCGCGTGGAACCACATCATGACCAACGGCGGCCTCGGCTGGCTCGTTGCTGACGCGGGAACGTTCGGCTTATGGATGGATAACGCGCGCGAAAACCGCCTTCTCAGGTGGATAAACGACCCGCTCGACACCGACGGCGCGGAAAAGCTCTGCCTCGTCCGGGGAGGACGCGAGGTCTCGCTCTTCGCTGCTCGCGACGAATACGGTTGCAGGATAACGTACGCGCCGGGATACGCCGTCTGGGAGCGCAGGATAGGCCGGACGGCGCTTAAAACGACTGGCTGCGTTCATTATCGTGAAAACGTCCGTATTCTCGAAATATGCGCAGAAAGCGCGGAGCCCGGAGACTCTATCCGCTGGCGTATCGAGCCGTTTCCGTGCGACAGACCGGCCGGTATCCGGCCCGTCACGATCGAGGCCGACAGCCGTTCCGTCA
>JAFZAM010000060.1 GCA_017557265.1 Oscillospiraceae bacterium
GCTGACGGAGCTCGACGGGGAGGGGGCCGTCTCCGCGAAGATACGGGCCCTCGCGGCGGAGCCGATACGCCCCGAGGCGTGGGAGGGGACGGGCTATAAGCCGACCCGCCTGAACTACAAGGACCCGGTCGTCTCGCTGACGGAGGAGCTCGCCTCCGAGCTCGAGCAGCTGCTCGCGCAAGCCGGGCTCATAAAGGCGCGCGGCCGCTATCTGGAGGCCCACGTCGCCGCGGTGCTCAACGGCTGAGGCGCGGCATGAACGAAAACAAGACCCGGAGCGGGAGGCCCCCGTTCTGGGTCTTGGTATGCGCGGCGCTATTTGTTCTTTTCCTTCGAGCGCTTGTCGTTGATGATCTTCATGTGCTCGGCGGTGACGAGCTCGACGCCGTTTTCCTTCGCCCACGCGACGCAGCCGCGGAGCACCGTCGGGAGGAAGACGCGCGGGACGTTGAGTATCGTCTCGAGGGCGTCGTCGGTGAACTTGACCTTGTCGTCGGCGCGGTCGGCGGCGTAGCGCACGGAATCGAGCGACGCCTTGCGCACGGGCAGAAGCTCCGCGCGCATCCTGCGCTTGCGGTGGAACCAGAAGTTCTTGCTGTCGCGGTAGCCGTAGTCGACGGGCAGCGGCGGGAAATCCCCGGCCTTGACGCCGTTGATGATGGCGTCGGAATACCGCTTTTTCATGAGGATGCGGTCGACGCGCAGGATAAAATGCGCGCCGAACTGCGAGGTGATGCCGTTAAAGTCGTGGTACGGCGGCTCGTACCCGTCGAGGACGCCGGGGCGGTCGTCCTGCGCGCCGTCGAGCTCGCGCATCCACGTGCACTCGATGACCTGAATGGCGTCGGAGAGCACCTGCGGGCGCGCCTCGCCCGTCTCCTCCTCGATCCGGCTCTTTTCCAGACGGAAGGCGCACTTGGGCATCTTGTCCTCCGGCTTGTCGCCGGGCCACGAGAGCTTGACGCACTCCTTGAAGGTCGCGGGGCGGTCGTCCACGAAGTTGATGGCGCACTTGCCGTCGCGCAGGATGTGCTGGGCCGTGTTTGAGGAGTTGCGGCAGCACAGCAGCATGGCGTAGTAGTCCTTGCCCGCGACGTAGTAGGGCTGGCAGAGAGAGTAGGGGCCGAGCGTCGTGGAGCCGTCCTCGCAGAGGGTGCTTATGACCACGGTCGGCATGGGGAAGAAGAGCGACGTCTGATAGAAATTATCGACGACGCGCAGATTTTCAAAGCTGCTCATTACATTACCTCCTTATCGGCCTTATTTGCTCCTGCCGAGGCCGGGAAGGCGCCTCGCCTGCAGGCGGTAGACGAGCTCGCGGCCCTTCTCGCGGTAGTTGGAGACGAGACGGCTGTTTTCCTGAATGATCATCGTGTAGCGGTCTCTCTGGTCGTAGGGGAGCCAGCTGGGCATATTGCGCCCCGTGGGGTCGCCGGTGCGGGCGAAGCTCGCCCACGCCGAGCCGCAGGTGTCCGAGACCTTGAAGGCCGCGGTCTTCGTCTTCGCCGTATACATGCCGGGGGCGAGGTAGGCGTTGTCAAAGAAGAAGGGGACGTCCGTCCCGTGGAACGCCTTCTGCACCGGGTCGGGGCTCTCGAAGGCGAAGACGCAGTTATAAAAAGGCGCGCCGCCCTTGCCGTCCTTCGTGCGCGAGACGTCCTCGACGAACTTGAGCTGCCTCGCGTCGTTCATCAGGGCGATGACGATATCCGGCGCGGTCGGGTCGGGCAGCAGCTCCTTATAGACGGAGATTATCTCCGCCGACTCGGCCTCGTCGTAGCCGAAGCCCGCGAGAGCGGCGGGGAGCGTCTCCCACGTGAGGTCGAATATCTCGGGATTGAAGAGCGCGAGCAGCGCCATGTCCTCGCGCGTGTAGCAGATGATGAGCGGGATATCCTTGCAGTACTCGCTGCCGGCGCCGCCGTCGAAGGGGTCGTATTTGATGACCTCGCCGTCGAACGTGACGGGAAAGTTGAGGTAGTTGCCGTTCTCGCGCCCGGCGTTCACCTCGCGCATGGCCTTGATGAAGTCCTCGGGCGGTATCGTCTCGAGCAGGTCGAGGTTAGCTTCCGTTATGCCGAGGTGAGCGAGGAAGGCGTCCGTGTCCTTCCTGCCCACGGCGGGGTCGACGGCCTGAAAGCCGCCGCTCTGGACGATGGCCTTGTGGAAAAGGCCCTTCGCCGCCGGCATGCCGAGCAGCTGGCAGACCTTGCCGCCGCCGCCGGATTCCCCGAAGATGGTGACGTTGCCGGGGTCGCCGCCGAAGTAGCGGATATTGTCGCGCACCCATTCGAGCACGGCGACCATGTCGCGGTTGCCGAGGTTGGAGCTGTTTGCGTATTTCCCGCCGAAGCCGCTCAGGTCCATATAGCCGAAGAGGCTCAGCCTGTGGCTGAAGGAGACCATGACGACGTTGTTCTTCTTGGCCATGTTGAAGCCGTCCTGATGCGGGCACTCGGCCGAGCCCGCGAGGTTGCCGCCGCCGTGGCACCAGACCATGACGGGCAGGTCCATGCCCTCCGTGAGGTCGGGCGTCCAGATGTTCAGCGCGAGGCAGTCCTCGCTCATGGGGCCCTTGCCCATCTCCATATTGCCCGTGACTATCTTCTGGTTGGAGACGTTCCACTTGGAGTTTGCGACCTCCGGCACCTCGATCCGGGGCGTGTCGGTCTGCCAGCACTTGAGCGCGTACTCCTTCGCGTCCACGACCACGTCGCTGACGTCGGGCTTCTCGGGCGGCATGAAGCGCAGCGGGCCGACGGGGGGCTTGGCGTAGCGCACGCCGAGGAAGCGGTAGACCCCGTCGAAGTATACGCCGCGTATCTTTCCGTAATTTGTGTAGGCAAGCACGTCTGTCATTGTTTCGCGCCTCTCTTTCGTTATCGTTATGCCTCTATGGTATACGATGCCGCCCGCCGGGTCAAGTCCCGCGCGGGAGGAGGGGGCGGGCCGACGGAAAAAAAGAGGTTTTTGTTCTTTTCCCGAGACGGACATGTTATAATCGACTTGATAAACGGTTTTCATCGAGCGCGGACGATAAAAGGGGCGGCCGATAATGATTACTTTGCGTTTTAACAACACGATAACCGAAAGAGACATGGACCTGCTGTTCGTCGAGTCGATACTTACGGACCCGGGCTTTTGCCGGCTGACGCAGGACAAGACGGACCTGAAGGGCCGGCCGTTTCGGGTCCTGAGCGCCGAATTGTCAAAAACCGACGCCGACCTGGGCGAATCGGACATTTTTGTTGCGGTCGAAGTCGTGGGGCGAAGATACGGGCTGCTGATAGAGGACAAACTCGACGCGACGGCCATGCCCGA
>JAFZAM010000061.1 GCA_017557265.1 Oscillospiraceae bacterium
AGCACGAGATAGGTCACGAAAAGGTACGGCAGCAGCTTGAGGACGTCGAGCAGGGAATCGAGTATGAAATCGGGCATGGTGAGCCTCCGGAAAAGGGTCGATGTTGCTTTACAAATTCCAATTATACAACCTTTCGTGCGTCCGTTGCAAGAAAAAAGTGGAATAGACGGCCTCCCGCGCCATAGACTTTTACATATCGGAAAAGGGAGGTGACGGCTCATGCAGCCGTGCAGGATAGGCGATCTGCGCTGCCGCGAGGTCATAAACGTCGCCGACGGACGGCGCCTCGGCTTCGTCGACGACGTGCTTCTCGACGTGCACGACGGGCGCGTCCTCGCTATCACCGTGCAGGGCAGGGCGAAGCTCCTCGGCGTCGTCGGCAGGGAGGAGGACTACGTGCTCCCGTGGGAGAGCATAACGAGGATGGGCGACGACATCATCCTCGTCGACGTGAGAGGGGAGTACCAGCGGCGCAAAAGGCAAAAAACCTTATAAAAAGGGCAAAATAAGCTGAAAATCCCCTTGCTTTTTTGACTTTCGTATGCTACTATATTTCGGCATTACACACACCCCTGACGCCGGACCAAGTGCCCGAAAGGGTGGAAAGGCGGACGACGGGCGTGGAGGGTAATAACAAAAAAAGGAGGAATTTCCCATGGCAGTAGTATCTATGAAGCAGCTCCTCGAGGCGGGCGTCCACTTCGGTCACCAGACCCGCCGCTGGAACCCCAAAATGGCTCCGTATATCTATATGGAGCGCAACGGCATCTATATCATCGACCTGCAGAAGACGGTCAAGAAGCTCGAGGAGGCGTACGCCTTCGTCCGCGAGCTCGCCCAGAACGGACAGACCATCCTCTTCGTCGGAACGAAGAAGCAGGCTCAGGACGCCGTCAAGGAAGAGGCTGAGCGCGTCGGCATGTACTACGTCAACGCCCGCTGGCTCGGCGGCATGCTCACCAACTTCAAGACCATGCGCACCCGTATCGACAGGCTCGCCCAGCTGCGCAAGATGCAGGAGGACGGCACCTTCGATATGCTCCCCAAGAAGGAAGTCATCAAGCTCACCGGCGAGATCGACAAGCTCGAGAAATATCTCGGCGGCGTCAAGGAGATGAAGCGTCTTCCGGGCGCTCTGTTCATCATCGACCCGCGCAAGGAGCGCAACGCCATCGCCGAGGCCCGCAAGCTCCATATCCCCATCGTCGCCATCGTCGACACCAACTGCGATCCCGACGAGGTCGACTACGTCATCCCCGGCAACGACGACGCCATACGCGCCATCCGCCTCATCTCCGCGACCATGGCCAACGCCGTGCAGGAAGGCCGTCAGGGCGTCGACGCCGAGTCCGCAGAGGCTGAGCCCGCGGCCGCCGAGGCCGTCGAGGCCGAGTAACGAAAGAGTATTTGAAGGGAGAAATACAGATGGCTTTTACAGCAGCTGACGTTAAGAACCTGCGCGAAATGACCGGCGTGGGCATGATGGATTGCAAGAAGGCCCTCGAGGCCTCCGACGGCGATATGGACAAGGCCGTCGAATATCTCCGCGAGAAGGGTCTCGCCGCCGCTCAGAAGAAGTCCGGCCGCATCGCCGCCGAGGGCATGGCCTACGCGACCGTCATCGACGGTGTCGGCGTCGTCGTCGAGGTCAACGCCGAGAGCGACTTCGTCGCCAAGAACGATCTCTTCGTCGACTACGTCAAGAACATCGCCGAGGTCGTCGCGAAGAAGGCCCCCGCCGATCTGGACGCTCTCTATGCCGAGCAGTATCCCGGCTCCGACAAGACCGTCCTCGAGATGCAGAACGAGCGCGTTCTCGTCATCGGCGAGAACATCAAGGTCCGCCGCTTTGCCCGCTTTGACAAGGGCGTGAACGTCGCCTACGTCCACATGGGCGGCAAGATCGGCGTCATCGTCAATATGGAAGTCTCCGCCGGCGCCGAGAACAACGCCGACGTTATCGAGCTCGGCAAGGACGTCGCGATGCAGGTCGCGGCCCTGAATCCCTCCTTCCTCGACAAGAGCGAGGTCTCCCAGGAGTTCATCGACAACGAGAAGAAGATCCGCCTCGTCCAGGCCAAGGAGGACCCGAAGAACGCCAACAAGCCCGACGAGATCATCGAGAAGATCATCATGGGCGGTCTGAACAAGTTCTACAAGGAGATCTGCCTGCTCCAGCAGCCCTACGTCAAGGACGACAAGGTCTCCGTCGAGCAGCACGTCGCCGCCGTCGCCAAGGCGGCCGGCGCCGCGATCACCATAAAGGGCTACACCCGCTTCGAGAAGGGCGAGGGCATCGAGAAGAAAGAGTCCAACCTCGCCGAAGAAGTCGCCGCGATGGTCAAGTAAGACCCCAAAGCATAACAAAAAGCAGCATGGCAAGAGCCATGCTGCTTTTTCTTTTTGCTTTAACGCTCGATGAGCGACTGACCCGTCATCTCGGCGGGCTTGTCGAGGCCCATCAGCTCGAGCAGGGTCGGAGCTATGTCCGCGAGGCGGCCGTTTTTGAGCTTTACGTCCGCGCCGGAGACGATGAAGGGGACGGGGTTGGTGGTGTGCGCCGTGTGCGGGTTGCCGTTTTCGTCGAGCATCTCGTCGGCGTTGCCGTGGTCGGCCGTGACGACGCATATACCGCCCGCCTTCTCGACCGCGCGCGCTATCGAGCCGACGCACTCGTCGACGACCTCGACCGCCTCGACGACGGCGGGGATGACGCCCGTATGCCCGACCATGTCGCAGTTGGCGAGATTGACGACGATGAGGTCGAACGCGCCGGAGGCTATGGAGTCGCAGGCCGCGGCCGTGACCTGCCTCGCGCTCATCTCGGGCACGAGGTCGTAGGTCGGGAACTCGCGCGGGGAGGGGATGAGAATGCGCTTTTCGCCCGCGAAGGGCTCCTCGCGTCCGCCGTTTAGGAAGAACGTGACGTGGGCGTATTTCTCCGTCTCGGCTATGTGCATCTGCGTCATGCCGAGGGAGGAGACGTACTCGCCGAGCGTGTTTTTGACGACCTCGGGCGGGAACGCGATGGTGACGTTTTTGATGTCCGCGTCGTACTCCGTCGCGCAGACGAAGTTGACGGGGAAGTATTCGTGCTCAAAGCCGTCGAAGTCGGGCTCGGCGAAGGCTCTCGTGAGCTCGCGCGCCCTGTCGGGGCGGAAGTTTATGAAAAATACCGTGTCGCCCGGCTTGACGAGCCCGTCCCTGTCGCATACGACGGGGACGATGAATTCGTCGGTCTTGCCGGCCGCGTAGGACTCGCGCACGGCGTGCAGCGGGTCGGGGTCGAACGGCGCCTCGCCGAGCACCATCGCGTCGTAGTGCGTCTTGACGCGCTCCCAGCGCTTGTCGCGGTCCATGCCGTAAAAGCGGCCGCCGAGCGTCGCTATCTTCCCGACGCCGAGCTCGCGCAGCTTTTCGAGCGTCTGCGCGATGAAGCCCTCGCCGGAGGTCGGCGGGCTGTCGCGCCCGTCCATGAAGCAGTGCAGCCAGACGTTTTTGACGCCCTTGTCCCTCAGGAGCCTGAGCATCGCCCAGAGGTGGGAAAGGCTGCTGTGCACGCCCTCGTCCGAGAGCAGTATCAGCAGGTGCGCCGCCGCCCCGGGATGCGCTGCGAGCGCGTCGGCCGCCTCGACGTAGACGGGGTTAGAGAAGTAGCTCCCGTCCGCGATCGCGTTGTTTATGCGCAGCAGGCTCTGATATACGACGCGGCCCGCGCCTATGTTCGTATGGCCGACCTCGCTGTTGCCCATCGTGCCGGCGGGCAGTCCGACGTCCTCTCCCGAGGCCTCGAGCAGGCAGCTCGGGCACATGAAGAGCAGCGTGTTGAGGTTCATCTTTGAGGCGAGAGATATGGCGTTGCCCGGCCCCGCGGGCGCGAGGCCGAAGCCGTCGAGAATGAGCAGTACGGTCGGTTTTTTCATGTCTTAGTCCTCGTTGTTTTCGGATTCTTCGAGTATGCTGAAGAACTTGTGCGGATCGAGGGACGCGCCGCCTATGAGCGCGCCGTCTATGTCCGGCATGAGGAAGAAATCGTCCGCGTTCTCCGGCGTCACGGAGCCGCCGTAGAGAATGCGCAGCCCGTTGGCGATGCGCCCGCCGAACTTGGCGCGGACGACGCCGCGGATGAAGGAGCAGACCTCCTCGGCCTGATCCGACGTCGCCGTGACGCCCGTGCCTATCGCCCAGACGGGCTCGTATGCGAAGACGACGCGCTTTAGCTTTTGCTCGTCGAGCCCGTAGAGCGCGGACTTGACCTGCAGCTTGATGACCTCGAAGGTGACGTCCATATTGCGCTGCTCGGCCGTCTCGCCGACGCAGATGATGACGTGCAGCCCCGCCTCGAGCGCGAGGCGGACCTTCGTGTTGATGCGGATGTCGTCCTCGTCGAAGAGGGTGCGGCGCTCGCTGTGGCCTATGATGACGTACTTGACGCCGAGGTCGCGCAGCTGGTCGGCGCAGACCTCGCCCGTGTACGCTCCGCGCGGATTTTCGCTGACGTTCTGCGCGCCGACGGATATGTCGCTGCCCTCGAAGACCTTGAGCGCGGCGGGCAGCATCACGAAGGGGACGCAGACGACGCATTCCTGCCTGTGAAAGCCCGCTGCGAGGGCCTTGAGCTCCTCGCCGAAGGGCTGCACCTGAGACGGGAGCAGGTTCATCTTCCAGTTTCCCGCGACGATGGACCTGCGGCTTTTCTTGTTCATGAGCTCCTCCTTATGTCGTGCGGAGACTTATCTGTCGAGCAGGCAGGCGATGCCGGGCAGCTCCTTGCCCTCCATGAATTCGAGGGAGGCGCCGCCGCCCGTGGAGACGTGGGTGACCCTGGAGGCGAAGCCGAGATGCTCGAGCGCGGAGGCGCTGTCGCCGCCGCCGACTATAGTGACGGCGTCGGTCTCGACCATGGCCTTTGCGACCGCCGCCGTGCCCTCTGCGAAGGCGGGGTACTCGAAGACGCCCATGGGTCCGTTCCAGATGACGGTGCCCGCGCCGGAGACGGCCTCGGCGAAGAGCTTCCTCGTCTCGGGGCCTATGTCGAGCCCCATGTAGTCGTCGGGGATCTTGTCCGCGGGGAATATCTTCCACTCCGCATCGGCGGAGATCTCCTTCGCAGCGACCGCGTCGACCGGGAGCAGGAAGCGCACGCCCTTGGTCAGCGCCTTCTTTATCATGTCCATGCAGTAGTCTCTCTTGCTCTCGTCGACGAGGGAGCGGCCGACGGAGCCGCCGAGAGCCTCTATGAACGTGAAGGCCATGCCGCCGCCGATGAGCCGCGTGTCGGCCTTGTCGAGCAGATTGCTGATGACGCCGAGCTTGTCGGATATCTTCGCCCCGCCGAGGATGGAGACGAGCGGGCGGGAGGGGACGTCGAGCGCCTTGCCCATGACGGAGAGCTCCTTTTCAAGGAGCAGACCGGCGTAGGTTCGAGATGCATACCCTTTGAACAGAAGCAGCTCTCCGATGTATGCATATGCTGCGGCAAGCCCGCCGTAAAAATGGTATACTGGGGCAAAGCATACTGATACATTACCGCAAATGC
>JAFZAM010000062.1 GCA_017557265.1 Oscillospiraceae bacterium
AGAAGTCCGAGCGCTTCGGCCGCGTCGCCTCGACGCTCGGCGGTCTGCTCGGCGGCAAGGCCGGCGATCTCGGCTGGGCCCTCGAGCGCGGCAGCAACGCCATAAGCGACCGCTTCAGCGGCCAGTCCCCCGAGTGGATGAAGGAGCACGAGAGAGCCTTCGACGAGGCCCAGGAGGAGATACGCCCGAAGTTCGTCAAGTGCCCCGCCTGCAACAAGTGGGTCTGCCCCGACTGCTGGAACGAGGAGGAGGGTCTCTGCGTCGAGTGCGCTCCGCGCGAGGCCGGCTACGTCGCCCAGGCGAGGAGCCGCGCCATGCGCCGCAACATCGACGAGACCGCCGACGCCGCGACAGTCTGGCAGGGCAAGATAGAGACGCGCACGACCGTCTGCCCGAAATGCGGCAAGCCCGCCGGCAACGGCAAATTCTGCAATAACTGCGGCGCCCCGCTCGGGACGCAGCGCTGCCCGAACTGCGGCGCGGAGGTCGCGCTCGGGCTCAAGTTCTGCGGCGAATGCGGCTCCCCGATGCAAAAGAGCGGCAAATGCCCGAACTGCGGCTTTGAAAACGAGCCCGGAATGAAATTCTGCGGCGAGTGCGGCACCAAGCTCTGATGGAATACTCGGCGCACGTCGACGGGCGCGAGGCGTCGGTCGCCCTCGAAAAGGAGGGCCTGCGGCTCGGCGGCCGCTTCCTCGACTATTCCGAGGTCGCGTCGCTGCGCCCGCTGAGCCACCGCGTCTATATAGACCTGCTCGGTCAGGGCACGGTCGAGATATCCATGCTCGGGCACTCCTACGACGGCTTCTGGGAGGAGCTCTGCGACCTCTTCGGAAAGCGCAGTCTGGAGGCTCTCTTCGTCGAGGAGAAGCAGCTCATGCTCTGCGAGGGAGAATACGAGACCCCGCGCGAGCGCGGCAGGGCGAAGATAGCCCTCTATGAGGACTCCGTCTGCATACTGCCGCCGACCTGCGGCGCCGTACGCATTCCGCTCTGCTTCGCCTCGGAGATAACCCTCGACGGGTACCTTCTGCGCATAACGCTCGCCTCCGGCGCGGCGTACACGGTCGGGCGCATGGGCTACGACACCAAGCCCTTCGCCGAGAGGACCGCGCAGGCCTCCGAGCGCGTCAAAAAGCAGCGCGCGGCCGCGCTCGCGGCGGCGAAGCTGACGGCGCCCTTTACGGTCAAGGGACTTTTCAGGACGGCGAAGCCCGAGGAATACTGGCAGGCCGCCTTCGGGAAGGGGCGCTGCGCGCTCGAGCTCTTCACGGGCGAGGACGCGGCGACGTACCTTTACGAATTTTCCGAGCCGGAGGCCGTTTTCGCCTCCCGCCTCGCGGAGGCCATGGAGGCCACGGGCACGCACAGGGAGATGATCTACCTGACCGACGAACAGCTCGGGCCGCTCTACCGCATGTCCGTCCTGCGCAGCGAGGCGGTCGCCTTCCTGCGCTCGCGCTCGGCGGGTCGGCTTATACACAGCGCAAATCACGCGCAGAGGCTTGCGGAGTTTCTCGCATAATAAAAAGACCCGGCCGCGCGGGATATCCGCGCGGCCGGAGCACGACAGGAAATGAGGTGTTATTTTTGGAAAAGTTCATACCGTACGCGAAGCTCTCGAAGAAGAAACGCAAGGAGCTCGACGCGGCGAAGCGGAAGACGTGGGCGTTCAGCCCCGTGACGCGGACCCCGCCGAACCCCAAAGCGTACGACAGACGCAAGGCGCGCCGATGGAAGAATGATCCTTCGGACGCGCCTTGTGTTTTTGTTTTATCTTATTTTTCCGGCAGGTCGTTGCCCTCGTAGACGTAGACGCCGTCGCGGCGGACGATCTTGCCGTAGCAGCCGTTGGGGTAGAACGGCTCGAAGTTTATCGGCGCGCCGAGGCGTTTTATCTTCACGGGGCCGTGCCAGACGCCCGCGGGGATGCGGACGGCGGTCGGCTCGGTGATGGTGTACTTCTCCAGATGATCCGGATCGGGGCCGAGCTCTATCTCTATCTCCGCGTCGAAGTCGAAGAAGCGGGCGATGTCCGCGCCGGTGAAGAACAGATACTCCTCGACGGCGTGGTGCATGTGCAGGTCGCCTATCTCGCACTCGCGCTTGACGATGCCGTAGTGGTACCAGAGCTTGCTGCCCTCCATGGACTCCCTGCCGTGGAAGCCGCCGCGCGGGCTGATGTAGCGGTCGTCGTCGAGGTACTCGGGGACGTAGGGGTGGACGTACTTGGCCCACTTGCGCTCCTGATTGCGGGCGGCCATCTCGTGATAGGGCTTGAGCCAGTCCGCGTCCCTCGGGGCCATGGCGCTCTTCATGCGCTCCTTGCGCGCCTCCGAGAAGCACTCGCCGCAGTAGATGCACTCCTTCGTGCGGTCCTTGACGCAGCGGCGGACGCCCGCGCCGTCGTAGGTGAAGGTCTCGTTGCCCTCGGCGTCGACCTTGCGGCCTATCTTCGACCAGTCGCCGTCGAGATAGACGGCGGAGAAGACGATGGGCTTATCGGGATTTATCTTCCTGAAATGCACGGGGCAGTGATAGAACTTCGGCGGGATGCGGATGAGGGTCGGGGCGGTGAGCGTATACATCTCGAGGTTCTCGGGGTCCTCGCCTATCCAGACGTCGACCTCGGCGTCCCAGTCGAAGAAGTTCTTCATGTCGGCGGTGGTGAAGACGAGGTACTCGTCGGCGCAGTGGTGCGTGTGCGGGACCTCCATTATCATCGATTTGTCGACGGCGCTCCAGTCCATATAGACCTTCGCGTCCTTCATCATCGTCGTGCCGCGGAAGAAGCCGCGGGGCGCGACGAAGCCGTACCAGTGGTGAAATTCCTGCGGTATGGTGAAAACGAGATCGTCGTAGCTGCCCATGAGTCTGCCTCCTTAATTGTCTTTTTTCTCCATTATACACGCGGAGCGGGCCGTTTTCAACGGGAAAACGGCCCGCCTCTTCTTTCGACTTTTTTAATCGGAAACGTCGCTGTCGGGGACTATCTGGACCGTCCAGCCCGGATAGAGCTCCGAGACCTCGCGCAGCATCGTCTCGTACGCCTGCGCCCTGTCAGTCTCGAAGCCGACGACGACGTCGAAGCGCAGGGTCTTCGCCTGCGTGTCGGCGTAGAAGCCGTGCAGCTCCTTCGCCCATTCGTGCGCCATGACCGTCTCGCGGACGGTCTCGCGCATCTTCGCGGCCTCGGCGTCGGAGGCGTTGAAGGAATAAACGCCGACGCCGGTCAGAATGACGCCCGTCTCGCGGAATATCTTTGCCTGGACGCGGCGGGTCAGGCGGTCGACCTCGTCGACGGTCATCGTGTCGGGCAGTTCGAGATGGACCGAGCCGTAGCTCCTGGCGGGCCCGTAGTTGTAGAGCGTCAGGTCGTACGCGCCGAGGACCTCCGGTTCCTCTTTGAGAAGCTCCTTTATCTTCGCGCTCTCCTCGGGGTCTGCGCGTAGGCCTATGATGTCGTTGACGGTCTCTATCATCATCTCTATGCCGGCCTTGATTATAAAGCCCGCGATGACGACGCCGACGTACGCCTCGAGCGAGACGTGCCAGATGAGATACACGACCGCCGAGGCGAGGACGGACGCGGAGAGTATCGCGTCGAACGTCGCGTCCGAGCCGGAGGCGACGAGCGCGCCGGAATTGACCTTCTTCCCCTGCCGCTTGACGAACGCGCCGAGCACGAGCTTGACGACGATGGCGACGGCGAGGATGATGAGCGTGACGGCGCCGTATTCGGCCTCCTCGGGGTGGATTATCTTCTTTATCGACTCGACCAGCGAGGTGACGCCCGCATAGAGCACGATGGCGGCGACGATCATCGTGCTCAGGTACTCTATGCGCCCGTAGCCGAGCGGGTGCTTTTTATCCGGCGCCTTCGCGCCGAGCTTCGCTCCGATTATCGTGACGACGGAGCTGAGCGCGTCGGAGAGGTTGTTGACGGCGTCGAGCGTGACGGCGATGGAATTGGAGATGAGCCCGACCGCCGCCTTGAACGCTGCGAGCAGCACGTTCGTCACGATGCCGACGACGCTCGTGCGGACTATCGTCTTCTCCCTGTCCGCGACCGCGGAGTATATATCGGAGTTTTTGCTGTCCATATGCCGTTCCTCCCGCTCTGCGGCCACGGCCGCGAGAGCGTTTTTCGATGTTTTGCTCTCTTATTGTATCAAAAACGGACCGCGCCGTTAAGCCTTTTTTATAAAAAACTCCCGCCGTCCTCAATGGCGGCGGGAGCTTGGCGTTCCGGGTTTATTCGGCCGGGCAGTTGACTATGCCGACGAAGAGGGGCAGCCCGTCCTCGCCCGTGATGGCGAAGATGAACGGGCGGTCGAGCGTGAAGTCGACCTCCTCGTCGGGCGGCATCGCCGCGCCGCACCTCATAATGACGGTGTAGGCGGCGGCCTCGAGGCCCTGCTCGTCTATCTTGACGCGCGCGGCGTGCTCGACGTTCGTGACGGAGCCGCCCGCGGCGTCGAGGGGCGTGAAGTCGGCGGCGGCGCCGAAGACGTCCGTCACACCGAGCGCCTTCAGGCCGGGTACGAGCTCCATCTTGGAGCTGACGTCGAACTTCGGGACGGACATGTTCACGATGAGGTGCTTGCAGTCGGCCGCCTTCCTGCCGAGCAGGAAGTCCGTCGCCTCGCCGCTGCCCAGCAGGTCGGCGGGCGCGACGCCCTCGTCGGGAAGGATGAGCCACATGGCGCCGCTCTCCTCGACGTCGAGCTTGACGGCGGCGAAGTTATCGCTCCAATAATAGTCGTCGGCCGCGCTCTTATGCATGAAGTCGCATTCGAGCGTCCCTCCGTCGGGGAGGTTGAAGTTATCCTTCTTCGTCGCGCTCGGCTCGAACTCGCTCATCCATTTGCCGCGGTAGTATATCGTCGAGGCGATGGATATTATCGTCTGCGGGTCCATGTGCAGTCCGGAGGCCTGCTCCCTGAGGAGCCCGCCGGTGTTCTCGTTTATCCACTCCTGCAGCGCCGAGTCGAACGCGGGATCGCCCATGCGGCCGGAGAAGGCCGAGGCGAAGTACTCCTCGGATATGAGCCCCAGCGTATCCTCGTTGAAGCTGACGTCCTCGCTGAGCCAGAGGGAGTTCGCCAGCAGGCTCGTCACGGCGCCGTCTTCGCGGTAGTTCGAGCGCCAGAGGGCGTTCGCCTGCGCGCGGAGCTCCTCTATGCTGCCTGCGCCGAGCAGGTCGAGTATCTGCTGCCTGCTGTTCCCGCCCGCCGTCTCGGCGAGCACGGCGAGCGCCATATAGACGTTCAGCGGCGAGTAGACGGCGTTGCCGCCCTCGCTGTCGGCGAGAAACTGCCTTATGCTCCTGTCGAGATAGTCGTCGAGGTCCGCGGCGTACTTCGACTGCAGCGAGACGCGCTCGCGCCGCTCGTCGGCCCACTTTTCATAGTCCTCGGAATATTTGTCGTTATCGAACTGGCCGTCCTCGGTCCAGTACTTCGATTCGTCGGGAAAGGCGGCCGCCTCGGGGTAGCTCGCGAGGGCGACGGCGTAGTTTTTGCGCTCGACGATCGCGGTCGGCTCGGGAGGCGCGGTCGGGTCGGGCTCGACCGCGGGCTTTACGGAGACGCCGCACGCGGCCATCGGC
>JAFZAM010000063.1 GCA_017557265.1 Oscillospiraceae bacterium
CGCCGGCATCAACTGGACCAAGTGCAAGCTCGCCTGCGAGGGCAGCTACAAGGACTTCAACTACTCCGGCGACTACAATGAGATGGACCCCATCATGGAAAACCCCATCGACGAGGAATTCACGCCGACCCAGCGCTTCCGCACTAAGGCCGAGAACGTCTACCACAACTTCATCCAGCACCAGACCTCGTGGAAATGCGGCAACTGCCTGCAGTACTGCCCCGTGGGCAACTGGAAGGAGCGCTTCCACGACACGGGCATCTCGAGCGTCGACATCAACGAGTACATAGACGACTGTCCCGACGTGGACATGGACACCTATAACGGATATTTCGGAAAGGGGGAAAAGAAATGACCCGGACCGAAGCCGTCAAGCGCCGCGTCTGCGCGGGCTCCGACATGGACTACGCCGGTATATGCCCGTCGTCCGTGCTCGAGGGCGAGCCGCGCGGCCACAGACCCTCGGACCTCCTGCCGAACGCGAAGAGCATAGTCGTCTTCGGGCGCCGTCTCATCTCCGGCTCCGTGCAGGCGAAGTTCCGCCAGATAGAGGACGGGACGAAGAACGTCTCGGGCTCGTATTCGGCGCATTCCTTCGTGCTCTCGCTCAACCAGCTCTGCGCGAAGGAGACCTACGAGATAGCGCAGTATCTGGAAAACACCTTCGGCTGCTTCGCCATGCCGCTGACGAACAACGTCCTGCAGGCCGTTCAGCCCGAGGGCAACTACGCGCCGTTTTTCGCCGACCCGTACAAGGCCGGCCTGCCGATAGACGTCTATAAGGCCGCCGTCGCAGCGGGCATAGGCGAGATGGGCTGGAACCACAGGGTCGTGACCCCCGACTGCGGGCCGCGCGTGTACCTCTGCGCCATAGTCACGAGCCTCGAATTCGAGGATTACGACGCGCCGTATTCCGGGGAGCGCCTATGCGATCCGTCTAAGTGCGGCGTCTGCGCGAGGGTATGTCCCGTCGGCGCGCTCGACGCGGCCGAGGGCGAGGAAAAGCGCGTCGGCGAGATGTCCTGCACCGTCGGCAAGCTCGACGTGAACGCCTGCTCCGCCGCCTGCTTCGGCTTTCGCCGCGAGACGAATCCCATGAGCTCCGTCCTCGTCGAAAACGCGCACCCGACCGACGGAGAGCTCGCCGCGGCGCTCGAAAAGCAGTTCGCCGCGCCGGGCTTCCAGACGCTCGACCACCTGCCCATGTTCCACTGCGACCGCTGCATGATCTACTGCCCCGTCGGCGACTTCACGAAGAAGTACCGCGACACGGGCCTGACGGGAAAGTGAGGCGGGGAAGATGAAAAAGATCGTTTTGACCTCGGGCTTTCTGCCCGGCGGCGAGCTCCCCTATACGGGGCAGTATATCTATAAGGTCAAGGCCTTCCGCGAGGGCGCGCACGGCCTCGGCCCCGGCTTCCCGCAGCCCGAGTTCCTCGAATACGACCTCGAGGGCTCCGGCGGGATAGAGGGCAAGCTCGAGAAGGTAAAGCCCGTGAGCGCGGCCAATCCTCTCGACTTCCGCATACACAAATACTATCTGCTCGAGCACGAGGTCTGGGTCAAGAACCTCGGCGAAGGCAGATACGTGACCGACTGGACGACAGCCGAGTGCTGGGCGCTCGCCGAGGAGCGGACGTACGACGAGAGCGGCGCCGTTACGGCGACGCGAGAGCTCGGCTTCGCCATCATCCACAGCGACCGCCGCGCCGGTATCGTCGTCTGAGAGGGGGAGAGCGATGGACAGGCTTCAACTGACGAAAAACGTCAAGAACTATCTGTATTCCGAGTGCGGCATGGACCTCGTCGGGATATGCCCGGCGGAGGCTCTCGCCGACGAGCCGGAGGGCCGCCGCCCGACGGACCTGCTCACCTGCGCGCGCTCGGTCATAGTTTTCGGCAGGAGGCTATTAAACGGCGCCGTGCAGGCGCAGTTTCGCCGCCTGGAGGACGGCGTCGCCTCCGCGGAGTCGATATACTCGACCTACGGGCTCGAGCTCGTCCCGAACTGGACGATGGCCGCGAGCACGTTCTACCTTGCAGACTACCTCGAGGACACCTTCGGCGCCGTGACGCAGCCGCTCGGCTGCGGACCCGAGATGGGCACTCTGCCGAAAAATACGCCGCTTCCCATGTTCGCCGGCCCAAACAAGGACGGGCTGCTCCTCAATACGACCCGCGCCGCCATAGCCGCGGGCATAGCCCAGCCCGGCTGGAACAACTTCCCCGTGACGAGGCAGTACGGCCCGCGCGTGCAGTTCGGCTGCCTGCTGACGGACCTCGAGCTCGAGTACGATGAGCCCGACCGCGGCCCGCGCCTCTGCGACCCGGAAAAGTGCCGTATCTGCTCCGACGTCTGCCCGATGCACGCGCTTCCCGCCAAGGGCGAGGGGGAGAGCACGGTCTGGCGCGTCGCCGGGGAGGAGTACGAGGTCTCGAAGCATAAGGTCAACGCCTGCACCGTCGCGGCGCTCGGCCTGCGCGACGAGTTCGCGGGCATACGCAAGCGCGGCGACCTCGTCGAGGGCGACGATCCCACGGACGAAGACATAGCCGACGCGATGCGCCGCTTCAAAATATCCAACTGCAACCTCGACCACTACCCGAAGAGCTGCTGCAGCCGCTGCCAGATATACTGCCCGATAGGCAACTGGCGGGAGACCTTCGGCGACACGGGTCTCTCTAAGGGCGCGAAATGAGCCGCCAAGCGGCTACTACGGAGGCGATACCATGAAATGGACGATACTGCTCGCCCTGTGCGCGGCGGCGCTTCTCGCGCTTTTCGCGCTCGCGGGCTGCACCGCGAAGCCGGACGGTCCCGCGCCTTCTGCAGGCAGGGGCGAAAAGCTCGTCGGGACGGACGTGAAGCTCAACGACGTCACGGAGTTTTACTATACCTACTCGACCTCGACCGACCCGCCGCATTATCAGCGCTACAGGTTCTACACCGAGGACGGCAGGCGCTTTTTCTTCCATGAAAAGCGCGAGGGCGACCACTGGCCGCTGACCGAGGACGACGCGACCGTCTCCGGCACGGTCGAGCTGACCGACGCCGAGTGGGAGGCGTTCTTCAAATGCCTCGAGGGCGGCACGGTCAAAAAACGCGAGGAAAACCTCGATTCCGGCGGCGCCGGCCCGTGGCTCTATCTCTACTGGAACGGCGACAAGTCGAAGTATCAAGAGTTCACCTTCGAGTCCTACGGCGCGCGGTGCGACTTTGAGGAGCTCTGCGAAGGGCTCGCCTCGCGCTGAACGGTCACGCGCCGAATACCCTCACGCTGAAAAAAATCTTCCGGACGGCCTTTTACCGCCCGGAAGTTTTTTTGCGCCCGGACTTGACTTCGCCCGCCTTCGTGAGTATAATTTGTTATACAAATCATACTTTTCACACACAAGGAGGGCCGCTTATGAACGGACCCGCAGGCAAATACGCATGGACAGCGACGGTCGGGGAGAAGGGACAGATCGTCATCCCCAAGCAGGCGCGCGAGCTCTTCGGCATAAAGCCGGGCGACACGCTCATCATCCTCGCCGATGAAAAACAGGGCATCGCCATCCCGCCGATGGCGAGCTTCGGGGAGTTTTACGAGAGAGCTTTCGGAGGCGGGGGAAAATGAGTCTGGCTGAAGTTCGCTCTCTTTGCAAGAGCTATCCGGGCTTCGAGCTGCGGGACGTCTCCTTCGACCTCGAGCCCGGCCGCATAACCGGTTTCATCGGCCGCAACGGCGCGGGCAAGACGACGACGATAAAATGCATGCTCAATCTCGTCCGTCCGTCCTCGGGCGGGGTGTCGTATTTCGGCATGCCGCTCGTCGGGAACGAGGACGCGATAAAGCCGCGCATAGGCTACTCGACCGGCGCGGTCAACTACTATCCGCAAAAGAAGATACGCGACATCGTCGCCGTCACGCGGACGTTTTTCCCCAACTGGGACGAGGCGGCCTACCGCGAGTATCTGGAGATCTTTGCCATCGACGAGAACAAGCGCCCGCGCGAGCTCTCCGAGGGCATGAAGGTCAAGTTCAACCTCCTGCTCGCGCTCTCGCACCGCGCCGAGATACTCATTCTCGACGAGCCGACGAGCGGGCTCGACCCGTTTTCCCGCGAGGAGCTCATCGAGGACTTTAAGCGCCTGCGCGACCGCGGCGCCGCGATACTCTTCTCGACGCACATCATCTCCGACGTCGAAAAATGCGCCGACGATATAGCCTACATAAGCAAAGGCCGGCTCGCCGCGGCTCTGCCGAGGGAGGACTTCCGCGCCAGCTTCGGCTCCGAGGGTGAGACCCTCGAGGAGACGGTCATACGCATGGAAAGGAGCGCTGCGAATGCTTAAGCTGCTGCTCGCCAAGGAAATGAAGCTGACGGCCTCCGCGCTGTCGTATCTTTTCATCGCGCTCGCCCTTCTGGCCTTCTGCCCGGGATACCCCATACTGCTCGGGGCGTTCTTCGTCTGCCTCGGCATCTTCCAGACCTTCCGCTCGGCGCGCGAGGCGAACGATATCGTCTATTCCGCGCTGCTGCCGGTCCCCAAGTCCTCCGTCGTGCGCGGAAAGTATATCTTCTGCGTCCTCATAGAGCTCTGCGGCTTCGCCGTGAGCGCGATAGCGACGGTCGTGCGCATGACGGCGCTAGCCGACGCGCCGGCCTACCGAGCCAACGCCCTCATGAACGCCAATCCCGCGTTTCTCGGCTTCATGCTGCTCATCTTCGGCCTCTTCAACGCGATATTCGTCCGCGGCTTCTTCAAGACCGCGCGCGAATTTACGAAGCCGTTTATCGGCTTTCTCGCAGCGACGTTCGTGACGGTCTTCGTCGCCGAGGCGCTGCACCACGTCCCCGGCCTAGAGGCCGTGAACGCCTTCGGCTTCGAGCATATCGGCCTGCAGCTCGCGATCCTCGCGGGCGGCGCCGCGCTGTTTGTCCTGCTGACGCTCCTCTCGGAGCGGAGCGCGATGCGTCGCTTCGAGGCGCTCGACCTCTGACCGGAAGGAGGGACCGCATGGAGATCACTCTCAAAAAGATAGACGGATCCTCGCCCGAGCTGCCCGCCGTGCTCGAGCTCTATGAGAGCGCCTTCCCGGCAAACGAGCGCCGCGAGCCGGAAGAGATAATAGGCGGGGAGAACGGAGCGGGGGAGCTCCTCGCGGTGATGAGCGGCGGAGCGCTCTGCGGCATGCTCGCCGTCCTGACCTATCGGGATATCACCCATATCCTCTATTTCGCCGTCATGCCCGAGCGGAGGAATTCCGGCATAGGCGCGGCCGCGCTGGAGGCCCTTCGCGAGCGCTATCCCGGCCGGCGCATCATAGCCGACCTCGAGCGGCCGGAGCCCGGGACGCCGAACAGAGAGCAGCGCCTGCGCCGCCTCGCGTTCTACGAGCGGTGCGGATATTATCCGACCGAGGTAAAATACAGATGGCGCGGCGAGGACTACGTCATAGTCGCCTCCGGCGGCGCGATAACGGAGCGGGAGTTCGGCGGATTCTGGCGGCATTTCCACCCGGAGCGGAGAAAGGAAATAGAATAATTATTCGTTATAACGCTAAATATCCGCATATCGTGAATGAACGCTGACCCGCTCGAGCGCCGCTCTCCGCGCCAGCAAAAAACGGCGGGAAAAAGCGCAAAACAAAGAAAACAGCCCGAAAAACGGCGAATTTGGGCATTCTGACGGCTATATAAATGAAAAAAGACTTGCATTTTCAAGCAAATAGAGATATATTGAATTAGCCTTGCGGATACGATCCGCGTCGGAATACATATTCCGGGCAGAAAAAGAGGAACGCGAGACCGTTCCGCATCATTTTTTAGGAGGAAAATCAAAAATGAAGAAGACTCTGGCAATTATACTTTGCGTTGCTATGGTCCTTTCCCTCGTGTTCGCGCTCGGCGCCTGCGGCAAGAAGCAGGACGGCGGCGACACCACCTCGACCAGCTCCAGCAGCGGCAAGGACGTCAAGGGCGAGACCGTCGATACGACCGTTTTCAAGGCCGTCTGCCCGAAGGGCTGGCTGAACATCCCGCAGACCGACGTCTGGGGCGAGCAGGATGAAGACGGCAACTATCCCCTCAAGACCGACGCTCTCCAGTTCTGCAAGGGCGCCAAGAGCGAGTGGGACGCCTTCTCCAAGCCCAGCGTCAACATCTATCAGCTGACCTCCAGCATCGACGATACCATCGACGGCTTCGGCTGGTGGTACAAGACCGTTGAGGAGACCACCTTCACCGTCAACGGCCAGGAGCTCAGGGGCGTCGCCCTTACCGACGACAACCTCAGCGGCGACGGCGAGTACAAGTATGAGTGCGCCTTCATCAACGTCGGCGGCGTCGACTTCCAGATCATGCTCATGACCCAGGACGACGACGGCAGCGAGACCGGCCTGAGCATGGCCGATCCCGAGGTGCAGGCCATCATCGGCAGCATCGAGCTCGACTGATAAGCTGACTGAAAAAGGTCCGGAGACTTCGGTCTCCGGATCTTTTTTTGCCCTGACGCGGAACAAATCGCGCTCCGGCGCAGTCAAACTTACAAAATAAGAGACTTGCGGCGCGTTAACGAAACATTATATTGATTTTACGTCAACTCGATGGTACAATATATATGTTTTATTTATAATTATCCGCGCCGAACGCGGCCGGGGCTCCGGGCCCGGCCCGCGCAACTACCGAGAGGAGAATTCATATGAAGATCCGCATCACGTCGATCCTGGCCCTTCTGCTCGCGCTCGCCCTGTGCGTCGGCCTCGCCGCCTGCGCCAAGACCGAAAAGCAGGAGGAGAACCTCACCTACGGCTTCGCCCTCGAGGAGGATCTCGAGGAGACGGAGGAGCTCGACGCCAACCCCGATCAGGACATTGACCGCGCGACGGAGCCCATCCTCCAGAACGTCATGACGAGGCTCGACGGGCAGCCCGTCCGCTCGGACGCCTACCTTTACCGCGAGATGCTCTCGGATAACTACAAGCAGGCGTACGACCTCATCCGCGCCGGCATCGCCGAGGGCAAGAAGGAGATATATCTGACCGTCCCCGTCGCGAAGGCGGACATCAAGACGGTCTACCGCTCCGTCTACTATGACAGCCCCGACCTCTTCTGGATGGAGGGCGGCTACAGCTACGCCTACAACAACTACGGCAACGTGACCAAGGTCGTCCCCAAGTATAACGCGCTCGGCTCCGACATAGCCGGCAACCGCGCCGCCTTCGAGTCGGCTCTCAGCGCCGCGCTGGCCGACATGTGGAGCCTTCCCGACGCGACCGCGAAGGTCAAGTACGCCCACGACTACCTGACCAGCACCATTGACTACGACTACAACGCCGTCTACAACCAGACCGCGTACAGCGCCGTCGTCAACCGCAAGAGCGTCTGCGCCGGCTACTCCCGCGCCTTCCAGTACATGATGCAGAAGATGGACATCCGCTGCGGCTTCATCGCCGGCACCTGCGTCACTTCCTCCGGCAGCGGCGGTCACGCCTGGAACATAGTCGAGCTCGACGGCGAGTTCTACGCCATGGACGTCACCTGGGACGATCCCATCGGCGCCTCGGCCGGCAAGTTCTATTATAACTACTTCAACGTGACCGACGCCTCCATCGCGGCCAACCACATCCGCAGCGACGTCTCCGGCAAGCTCCCCGCCGCCGTCGGTACGGCCAAGACCTTCGCCGCCGCGTTCGGCGGCAACCAGTACGGCACCGACTTCGACGCCGTGCAGGGCGCGCTCCCCGCTGGCTACGGCGAGGCGAGCACGGTGCTCATAGGCGGCGTCGAGAAGCCCGACGACGTGACCGACAACCCGTATCTCCCGTAATTTCCGTATATGAAAACTCCCCGGCGGTGTCTCCGCCGGGGAGTTTTTTTGTCGTGCCGTCAGGGCTTGAAGAAGATGCACTCGCGGCAGTAATCGTCCTCCGCGCCGTCCCAGAGGAGCTTGCCGTCCTCGGTCGGGGTGAAGAAGCCGGAGCCGCCGGTGCCGAGGACCTCGGAGCTCGTCTTGCCCTGCGTGTCGGTCTTGTAGAGGGTCTGTACGCAGTCGTCGTAGCTGAGCAGGCCGTCCTCGCAGAGCCTGCAGGTCATGACCCATTCGTAATCCTCGAAGGCGGAGCCCGCCCAGCGGACCGTGAAAACGACGCCGCCGGAGCCTTTCGCCTCGCCCTTCATGTGCGCCCTCTGGCTGTACTCGTCCTGATACTCGCCCTCGAGGCTCTCATAGTAGGCGGCGAGCTCGCCCTCCGTCATCCATGGGCGGGTGAGCCCCGCGAGCTCCTCCGCGACGTCCTCGAAGGCGTCGCTCGCGTTCCGGGAGCTCAGGACGTACTGAACGTCTCCCGCCTCCCAGCGGGCGAGCTTCGGGGCGTCGTAGTCTTCGCCGGTCTTGAACGTCACGAACTCGAGCTCTTCGGTCGGCCTGCCGGAGAAGACGAGCCCTCCGTCGACGTAGTACCCGGAGATGTCGTCGTCAAGGAACGGGGAGGCGCGGAAGCAGTAGTCCACGCCCGCGACCGTGAAGTCGTACTGGGCGAGCTTGTATTCGCCGTTTATGACGCTGAAGCGCTCGTCCGTTACGCCCATGACCGGCGGGTGGACGAGGTTCACGCCGACGAGCTCGTTTATCTCGGCGAGGGAGCCGTATTCCGTGATGGGATTGGGTATCCCGACGGTCGGCTCGGGCTCGGCGCTCGGGGAGGCCGGAGCGACGGGGGAGATCGTGCAGGCGGCGAACGTCAGCAGCAGGACCGCGGCAGCGAGGATGGAAATGAACTTTTTCATATTATTACCTTCTTTGCGGAGATCTGCGCGAAAAACGCGCCGTATATCGGACGGCGGGAAAGGGTCCTTTGTTTCGCGCGCGGCCTATTTTAATTCTTTTTCGCCGAAAATGCAACCCGGCGCTCCCGCAGGGCGCGGAAAAAGAATGATGGTATTCGGCGGAAAAGTATGATAAAATACAAAAAACGCTTTAAGGAGCGATCCCGATGAAGGTACTTGTCATAGACGGGCAGGGCGGCCAGCTCGGCAGCCAGCTCATAAAGGAGATACGCGCCTCTTACCCGGCTCTTGAGGTCACGGCCGTCGGCACGAACAGCGCCGCGACCGCCGCCATGCTGAAGGCCGGCGCTCAGCACGCAGCGACGGGGGAGAACGCCGTCCTTGTCGGCTGCCGTAAGGCGGACGTGATCATCGGCCCCGTGGGCATGGTCATCGCCGACTCGCTCTACGGCGAGGTCACGCCGAAGATGGCCGTCGCCGTCGGGCAGGCCGACGCCACGCGCATCCTGATATCCCTCAACCAGTGCGAGAACGTCGTCGCGGGAGTGCCGAAGCTCCCCATGGCGAAGCTCATCCGCGACGCGGTCGACCGTCTCGGCTCGCTCTGCGGGAACGGCGAGGTCTCGCTCTGACCCTCGCGCGCAGCTTCATAAGGATCTGCCGCCTTCCGGCTCCGGAGGGCGGTTTTTTTGCGCGCAGGACGAAATGATGTTGACAAAATGATATCATTGTGATATCATACAGCCAAATCCCGAAGGAGGTATCACCATGGAAGAGAAAGTGCTCAACAAGAGAAAACACGGCATGCTGGTGCTCGTAATAACGATACTGCTCTACATAGCCGCGATATTCGGATTCATAGTCTCCATAGCCACGGGCTGGACGCTTCTCGGCGTCGTCTGCGTGCTGTATATGTGCCTCGGCTGGATACTCTGGCTCGGACTCAAGGTCCTCAAGCCGCAGGAGGCCCTCGTGCTGACGCTGTTCGGCAAATACGTCGGCACGCTGAAGGGCGCGGGCTTTTATTATGTAAACCCGTTCAGCTCCGCGGTCAACCCCGCCGCCAAGACGAAGCTCAACCAGTCCGGCGACGTGGACGCGGGCGGGAAGGGCCTCGTCCTCGCACAGCCCGGCGCGCAGCAGGCCGCCGAGCTTCCGAGCAGGAAGATATCGCTCAAGATCATGACCCTCAACAATTCCCGCCAGAAGATAAACGACTGCCTCGGCAACCCCGTCGAGAAAGGTATCGCCGTCATATGGCGCGTCGTCGACACGGCGAAGGCCGCCTTCAACGTCGACAACTATAAGGAGTATCTCTCCCTCCAGTGCGACGCGGCGCTGCGCAACATCGTCCGAATCTATCCCTATGACGTCGCGCCCGGCGTCGATACGACGGGCGACGGCGTGGCCGACGAGGGCAGCCTGCGCGGCTCGAGCGAGGTCGTCGCCGAGCGCATCAAAAACGAGATACAGTCCCGCGTCGGCGAGGCCGGCCTCGAGATAATCGAGGCGCGCATAACCTACCTCGCCTACGCCCCCGAGATAGCCGCCGTCATGCTCCAGCGCCAGCAGGCGAGCGCCATAATCGACGCGCGCAAGATGATAGTCGACGGAGCCGTCGGCATGGTCGAGATGGCGCTCGAACGCCTGAAGGAAAACAACGTCGTCGATCTCGACGAGGAGCGCAAGGCCGCCATGGTCTCGAACCTGCTCGTCGTGCTCTGCGGCAACCAGAACGCGCAGCCGGTCGTGAACTCCGGCAGCCTCTACTGATATGGCCGACAGCGATAAAAAGCAGGTCCCGCTGCGCCTGAGCGCGAAGCTATACGCCGCGCTCGCGGCGTGGGCGGAGGACGATTTCCGCAGCGTCAACGGGCAGATCGAGTATCTGCTGACTGAGTGCGTCCGCCAGCGCAAGAAGAACGGGAAGTACGTCGGTCAGGAGATCGACGTGCCGCCCGAGCTCGACGTCTGAGGGGGAGGGGAGATAATGCCGAAAGGAGCGTATATCCTGCTCGGAAAGCCCGAGCGCGTCTATCATATAGTGATAGGCGTCCTCTCGCCGCTGCTGCAGATAGCCGTGCTCGTCTGGCTCGCGGTAATGTTCAGGGACCTGCCCGACAAAGTCCCGACGCACTACGACTTCTCCGGCGAGGTGACAGGATGGGGCGGCAAGGGCACGCTCTGGATGCTGCCCATCATCGGCATCGCCGTCGATATAGGCATGTGGGGCGCGCAGTTCCTGCCGCGCTCGGCTATGAACACGGGCGTTAGGATGACCGCGCGCAACTCAGAGTACGTCTACGGCTGCGCGAAGGACCTCATGGTGGACATCCGGTTCGGGCTGTCTGCACTCTTCGCGTCGATGTCCGTCCCGCTCATCCGCGGGCGCGAGCCGGGTACGGTCTCGTGGATCATCGTCGCCGCCGCGATCATAGTCCCAGTCGTCAGATACGCCGTCCGCGTCTCGAAAGCGAAGTATCTTTAAGTTTACATAATGTATAAATCAACCCAAGGAAAAGAGGGAACGATTTGGACGCCATAAGGACCGAAGGGCTCACCAAAAACTACGGGCGGGCCCGCGGCATAACCGAACTCAGTCTCGCCGTCGAAGAGGGCGACTTCTTCGGCTTCATCGGCCCCAACGGAGCCGGCAAAAGCACGACAATACGCCTGCTGCTCGGCCTCATCTCGCCGACGGCGGGGAGGGCCGAGGTGCTCGGCAAAGATATCGTCCGCGAAAGAAATGCCATTCTCGCCGAGGTCGGGTACCTTCCGAGCGAGGCCGCGTTTTACGGCGGCATGCGCGTCTCCGAGCTGCTCGAATACTCGGCTAAGCTGCGCCGCAAAGACTGCCGCGGGGAGGCGGCGCGCCTTTGCGAGCGCCTTCAGCTCGACGTCACGCGCAAGGTAAACGAGCTCTCGCTCGGCAACCGCAAGAAGGTCGGCATCGTCTGCGCGCTGCAGCACAGACCGCGCCTTTACATCCTCGACGAGCCGACGAGCGGGCTCGACCCGCTCATGCAGGAGGCGTTCTTCGAGCTGCTCTGCGAGCGCAGCGCCGAGGGCGCGACTGTATTTCTCTCGTCGCACGTCCTGCCGGAGGTCGCGCGCTACTGCCGTCGCGCCGCGATAATCAAGGAGGGGCGCCTGCTCGTCTGCGACAGCGTCGAAAAGCTCGGCAGCGAGGGCTACAAGCGCGTTACGCTGCGCGGAGCGGGGGAGACCCCGAGGCTCGAGGGCATGCGCGACCTGCGCTATGACGGCGACTCGCTGACCTTCCTCTACGGCGGCGATGCGGCCGCGCTCATAGCCGAGCTCGCGCGCGTCGGTCTGCGCGACGTCACCATCACGGAGCCCGATCTCTCCGAGGTCTTCATGCACTACTATACGAAGGAGGGCGAGTGATATGCCGGTATTCTTCCGCGAGCTGAAGCGAAACAAGCTCCTGGTCATCATCTGGAGCGCCGCCTCCGCCGGAATGCTCGCCGTGAGCCTTCTCATTTACCCCCTCATGGTCTCGCAGCTGCAGTCTCTCGCCGAGATGGGCGACACGTTCTCCGCGATGGGTCTCAGCGCGCAGAGCTTCCTCGACTACACGGGCTATTACGCCTCCGAGATATCGAGCGTCATAGGCATAGGCGGAGCCATCTTCGCCGCGCTCATCGGCGTCAACGCTCTCTCCCGAGAGGAGAAGGAGCATACGGCGGAATTCCTGCTGACGCACCCGGTTTCGCGGGCCCGCGTCGTGCTCGAAAAGCTGCTCGCCGTCCTCGCCGCGTGCGTGGTGCTGAACGTCGCCTCGGCCGCGCTCGGCGCCGCTTCGAGCGCCGTCATTGGCGAGAAGGCGGACTCCGGCGCGATAGCTTTGACCTTCCTCGCGCACTTTATCATGCACGTCGAGGTCGCCTCGATATGCTTCCTGCTCGGCTCGTTCCTCTCCCGCGGGGCGATAGCCGCCGGGCTCGGTACGGCCTTCGGCGCGTACGTCCTCTACATCGTCGCGAACGTCACGGAGAAGACGCGGTTCCTCAAGTACGTCACCCCGTTCGGCTACGCCGAGGGGAACTATATCGCCGCGAACGGAGGCATACACGGGGGCTATCTCGCCGTCGGCCTCGCGATCACTGTCGCCTGCATCGTTGCCGCGTTCGTCATCTATCAGAAAAAGGACATCAAGAACTGAATTACAATACTGCGCCGCTCCGGGCATGTCCCGGGGCGGCGTTTTTTTTCGTTCCGGAGCCGCAAACATGCCCGAAAAGGGCAAATTACGGCTTTTATTTCGGCGGGAATGATAGTAAAATGGAGGAAAAAGGTCGAATTTCGTCGAAAAGAGGTCGCGAATGGTCTTCTCGAGCCTCATCTTTCTATATGCCTTCTTCCCGCTGTCGCTGCTCGGCTGCGCGCTCTGCCGCGGCAAGAGGGGGAGAAACGCCGTCCTGCTCGTCTCGTCGCTGGTATTCTACGCGTGGGGCGAGCCCGTCTACGTCCTGCTGCTCGCGTTCATGGCGCTGTCGTCGTGGTTTTGCGCGCTCCGCGTCGGAGCCGCCGCGACGAAGGCGCGCCG
>JAFZAM010000064.1 GCA_017557265.1 Oscillospiraceae bacterium
AGGTTCGTGATGGTCCTGACCATGCTCTGAGCGCGCTGGGCCGTCCTGCGGGCGATCTCGCCGCCGGTGAAAAACCGGTCGAGCATGACGGAGAAATCGGGTTCCCTGCGCGATTCGCGCGAGGGGCCGTACTGCAGTATGGGCACGCAGGATATATCGACGGCCTCATCGCCCTCATAGAGGATAAACGGCGCGGAGGCGTTTTTTATCTCGTCGGCAAAAGCCTTAAGCCGCGCCGCGGCGTCGGCCGGAGCGCAGGAGACATCCGCGTCGACTCCGCCGAAGCAGCGGAACGCGGTCTCCCTGCTCATCATCGGGGAAAAGCCGGAAAACGTCGCGCGTATCCAGTCCGCGGCCCTGCCGGACGCGCCGGCGAGCACGCCGGCGATATCGCCCTCGGTCGCGGAGAAGAGGTCGGCCTTGCCGTCGGAGGGCGGGTCTCGGTAGAAAAGGCCGGGCAGGAGCTGGCGCTTTTCGGACATGTCGGAATCGACCTTGCGCACGCAGTCGATTATCCGCCCGTCCTCGCCGCAGAGAATGACGTTCGGCGTCTTGCCCATCATCTCGACGACGAGCCTGCGCTCGACCGTCCTGCCGACCTGATCGGTCGCCTCGAAGACGATGGAGCAGGCTCTTTCCAGATAGGGCTGCTCGACGGCGACGACCTTCGCGCCGGAGAGGTGCTTGCGCAGGAGCATGCAGAACATCGGCGGCGAGGCGGGATTGTCCCTCGCGCGGGTCGTAAAGTGCACGCGGGCGCTCCCCGTCCCGGCCGAGACGAGGAGCTTCCGATTGCCGGACTTGGTCCTCATCGTGAGGATGAAGACGTCCCGCTCCGGCTGCTGTATTTTGTCCGTCCGCGCCCCGACGAGGTCTCTTTCGAGCTCGCGCAGGGCGGCGGTCAGCGTCAGGGAATCAATCGCCATTATTCGCGTTCTCCATGATGATATCGAAGAGCTCTCTGATGCGCTCCTCGCGGCCCTTGAGCCAGAGTCAGCCGAAAAGCGCCTCGAGCCCGGTCGCGCCGTGGTAGTCCGATATGGCGGCGTTTTTGGGGACTGAATGCACCTTAGCGTTGCGCGCGCGGCGAAAAACCGCCGATTCCTCCTCCGTCAGCAGCGGGAGCAGGCGCTCGGCCGCGGCGAACTGCGCGTGGGCGTTGACGAGCGCGACCGTCTCCTTGTGCAGGGAGTCGTTCCTCAGTCTTCCCTGCGCTGCGAGCTCCGTCCTCACGAGCAGGTCGTAGACGGCGTCGCCGACGTGGGCGAGGGCGAGCGAGGAGAGGCTGTCCGGCTCGCCGGCGGGGTTTTTGAGCAGTCCCCCGCTCATACGGCCTCCAGGGCGCTTGCGACGTCCTCGATGAGGTCGGCGGGGTCCTCTATGCCGCAGGAGAAGCGGATGAGATCGGGGCTGACGCCCGCCGCGACGAGCTCCTCGTCGTTCATCTGGCGGTGCGTCGTCGTCGCGGGATGGAGCACGCAGGTGCGCGCGTCGGCGACGTGGGTGACGATGGCGGCGACCTTGAGCGCGCTCATGAAGCGGCTCGCACCCTCTCTGCCGCCCTTTACGCCGAAGGATACGACGCCGCAGGAGCCGTTCGGCATGTATTTTTTCGCCCGCTCGTAATACCTGTTGTCGGGCAGGCCGCAGTAATTGACCCAGCTGACCTTCTCGTGGCCGTGGAGGAACTCCGCTATGGCCTGCGCGTTCGCGCAGTGGCGCTTCATGCGCAGGTGCAGACTCTCGAGGCCGAGATTGGTTATAAAGGCGTTCATCGGCGACTGGACGAAGCCGAAGTCGCGGATGAGCTGCGCGGTCGCCTTGGTCATATAGGCGTGCTCTATGCCGAACTTCTCGGTATAGACGACGCCGTGGTACGTCTCGTCGGGCGTCGTGAGGCACGGATATTTGTCGGCGTGGGCGTTCCAGTCGAAGCGGCCCGCCTCGACTATCGCGCCTCCGAGCGCGGCCGCGTGGCCGTCCATGTACTTGGTCGTGGAGTGCACGACTATGTCCGCGCCCCACTCGATGGGCCGGCAGTTTACGGGCGTCGGGAAGGTGTTGTCGACGATGAGCGGCACGCCGTGCGTGTGCGCGGCCTTGGCAAAGCGCTCTATATCGAGCACGGTCAGCGAGGGATTTGAGATGCTCTCGCCGAAGACGGCCTTGGTATTGGGTCTGAACGCGGACTCGAGCTCCGCGTCCGTGCAGTCGGGGCTTACGAACGTGCAGTCTATGCCCATCTTCTTCATGGTGTTTGCGAAGAGATTGTAAGTCCCGCCGTAGACCTCCGAGGAGCTGACGATGTGATCCCCGCAGGAGCAGATATTGAACACCGCGCAGAAATTCGCCGCCATGCCGGAGCCGGTCAGCATCGCGCCGGAGCCTCCCTCGAGAGCGGCTATCTTGGCGGCGACGGCGTCCGTCGTCGGATTCGAGAGGCGCGAATAGAAGTAGCCCGACTCCTCCAGGTCGAAGAGGCGGCCCATCTGCTCGCCCGTGTCGTATTTGAACGTGGTGCTCTGGATTATGGGCAGGACTCTCGGCTCGCCGTTTTTCGGCGTGTAGCCGCCCTGCACGCATTCGGTGTCGATCTTTCTCATGGCTGTTACCTTCCGCTTCTTGATTTATCCTATCACGTGGGTCATGTCCGGGGCGCTCATCTCTGCGTAGAAAGCGGTCTCGCTCCCGGCCATTATCACGATCCTGTCAGAATTTCCGCAGGAGGCTATCGTATTGGCGATGGCCTCGAGCGATCTGTTGAGCCTTTCGCTGCTGCCCGTATAGAGGAGCTTTTCGTCGAAAACGACAGTGCACGTCCTGTTTTCAAGCGTCACCGAGCGCAGCTCGACGGCCTCCGAGACGGGCGAATAATACCCGAACGACGAGGTGAAGTTCATCAGCTCTCGTATGGCGCTCTCCTCGCGCGTGAGGTACTTGTCCCTGTTTATCATGACGGGGAATTCCGCGAGGTCGCCGCTCTCGAGGCGCAGATAGAGGGTCTGGACGGTGTCGGACTGGACGTCGTAGGAGTCCTGATCGAGCATGGCCTCGTATTTGAGCGGAGAGCTGATGTCGAGGTGCCCGTAGCTTTCGAGCTTCGCGCCGTCGACGAGTATCTGCACAGCCTTGACGCCGTTTACCGAGCACACGGAATTGACGACCGAATAAACGGCGAGGCGCTCCCCCGCGACGGTGTCGGGCTTGTTGGTATAGAATTCATACGAGAGGTCCACAGTGCAGACGTCGCCGGTCTGCTTGACGGAGAGCACCTCCGTCCCCTCCGGGACGGAGCGCGCGAGGCCGGAGCTCTGCGGGCCGCGGCACAGCTCGTCGAGCACGTAGGCGCACAGGGACTTGGACTGGCCTATCGTCAGCGTGTGCAGCTCCATGTGCAGGAACGTCAGCGACGTATCCGGGAAATAGAGCGTCAGCTGGCGCTCGTAGTCGCTCTCGTCGTCGTCGGAAAAGAGCATGACGTCGGGGCTCAGGAGCTCCTCGTCGGGCATGCCGTCGACGAAGACGGAGACGCGGTCGACCTCGTCGAGACCGCAGAGCGTCAGCACGAGGCAGGCCTTGGCGAAGACGCGCTCGTAGGGCTCCATGGCCTTGTAGCGAGAATTGAAGTTGACTGTCAGGACGCCGTCCGCGAGAGAATACGTGTTTATGCGCACGTCGCGCGGGAAGGCCGAGACGCAGTCCGCGTCGGCGGGCTCGTCCGTGACGGCGCTCAGCGCGGCGTGAAGGGCGTCGGTATCCTCGCCGAGGTCGAGCTCGACCGGCTTGAGGAGGCCCTCCTTGAGCCTGTCCTCCTGCCCGCGCAGGTAGTAGACGGTTATGGCGCGGGTCTCCTCCCCTGAGGATCCGCCGGGGCTGCATCCCGCGAAGAGCGCCGCGGCTACGGCGAAGGCGGCTATGAGAGCGACGAGCTTTCTCATTCTCCCGCCTCCGATCTGCGCTCGCGCACGGCCGGGAACACGACCTCGAAGCTCGTGCCTCCGTGCTCTCTGCGCGAGGCCTTTATCGTACCGCCGTGTCTGTCGACGACGTCCTTGACTATGCTAAGGCCGAGGCCGCTGCCGCCTATCTCGCTCTCGCGCGACTTGTCGACGCGGTAGAATCTGTCGAAGATATAGGGCAGGTCCTCGTCGGGGATACCTATGCCGGTGTCGTTGACGATGAAGCGGACGGTTTTGTCGCGCTTAAAGAGCAGGACGGTCACAGAGCCGCGCTCGACGTTGTATTTTATCGCGTTTTCGACGAGGTTGAAAACTATCTGGTGAAGGTCGTCGGCTCCCGCTCTGACGAGGCACTTCTCTCCGAGGCGCACGTCGAGCTTTACGCCCTTGTCGGAGGCGAGCGTCTCGAGCATGCGGATGGCCTTCTCGACGACGGTCTTCATGTCCGTCACGCCGCCGGCGGTGTCCGGCGTCTCGAGGCGGGTTATGTTCATGAGCTTTTCGGTCGTCCTCGTGAGGCGGTCGGCCTCGCTGCCGATGTCCTGCATGAATTCGCGCATCGTCTCCCCGTCCATGCCCTCGTTCTGGAGGATGCTGTCGGTGAGGAGCTTTATGGCGGCGAGCGGAGTTTTCAGTTCGTGGGACGCGTCGGAGACGAATCGCTGACGCATCGACTCCGTCCTGTCGAGGCGCTCGGCGAGCGTATTGAACTCGCTCGCGAGGCCGGAGAGCTCGTCGCGCCCCCTGACCTCGACGCGGTAATCGTAGCTGCCGCCGCCGAGCTGCTGCATGGCGCTGAGCAGGCCCTTTATGCGCTTGGTCAGGAGCCACGAGAACGCAAAAACGGCAAGCAGGGACAGAATGAGGATAACGAGGGAGACCTTCAGGAGGTTCCCGCGCATGGTCTCAAGCATCCCTGCCTGTTCTGTATCGAAATCGTATATGTAGACCGTGCCGACGACGACGCCCTCGGACGTGACGGGCATGGAGGCGCGGCAGATGAGCCCCTCCCCCGTATACTTGGAGCGGAACACGTCCTTGCCCTGCAGGGCGAGCATGACCTCGGCGAAGACGGCGTATTTGCCGACGTTGTTCTCGTACTGCGAGGTATCGTAGATAATGAGCGCCTTTTCGTTGGTGACGACGAGGCGCGTGACCATGATGTTATGGAGCATCGACATGACGTTGCCGACGTCCTGCTCCCTGAGCTCGGGGAGAGAAGACAGCGACGAAGCGACCACCGCCGCCTGATTCATCATCGACGCGTGCTTGGCCTCGAAGGCCGCGTCTCTGAAGCTGGCGACGGGGTAGATATTCATGAATATAAGGAGCGCCGCGATGATGGCGATGAAGCATACGGCGTATTTGAACTGCAGGCTGCTCCTTATGCTGAACGCCTTCGTGCTAGTCTTTGAAATAGTAGCCAACTCCCCATTTGGTCATGATCTTCTCAGGCTCGGCGGGCTCCTTCTCGAGCTTCTCGCGCAGACGGCGCACGTGCACGTCCACCGTCCGTATGTCGCCCTGATACTCGGCGCCCCATATCGTCGCGAGAAGGCTCTCGCGCGTGTAGACCTTGCCGGGATTGCGCATCAGAAGCTCGACAAGGTCGAACTCCTTCGCGGTCAGCTCGACGTCGCTCCCGTCGCACTTGACGGCGCGGCGCTCGACGTCGAGAGTTATGCCGCCGCCGGTCACGACGTTCGACGGGGCGGCGTGCTCGGATATCGAGGCGCGGCGCAGGAGCGCCCTGACGCGCGCCTTGAGCTCGAGGATATTGAAGGGCTTGGTGATGTAGTCGTCCGCGCCGCACTCGAAGCCCATTATCTTGTCCGAGTCCTCGCTCTTGGCGGTCAGCAGGATGACGGGCACCTTGGAGAACTCGCGGATCTGCATGCAGGCGTTCAGCCCGTCGAGCTTGGGCATCATGACGTCCATGATGACGAGGTCCGGCTCGCTCTCTCTGACCTTTTCGAGGGCCTCCTGCCCGTCGTACGCGGTCTCGACGGTGTGGCCTTCGTTTTCAAGATTGAATTTTATGCCCTTGACGAGGGCTTTTTCGTCGTCTACGACAAGAATTCTCATCAGTCTTCTCCTAATCCACCGTAACGCTGTCTTTTATCTTGGCAAATATGCCCTCTCCTATGCCGGGGACGTTCATGACGTCGGAGGCGTGCTCGAAGGGTCCGTTCTCCTCGCGGTAGGCTATTATCCTCTCGGCGAGCGCGGGGCCTATGCCCTCGAGCCCGGCGAGTTCCTCGGCGTCGGCCGTGTTCAGGTCGACGAGCTCGGGCATGGAACGAACGGCATCCTCGCGTGCTGAGGACGAATACACGACGGCGTACTCGTCCCGGTTCACGCGCCGGCCGGCGTAGTACCCGAAGGAGAGCGCGAGAGCGGCGGCGACGACCGCGCATACGGCCGCAAGAACGTGTTTTCGCGTCGTCCCGAGCACCCCTTTTCCGATAATAATGCACAATATTCCGCTATTTGGATTGAAATCCGACTCCGAAGTTTGCTATAATGGTTCAAGTATAGCACTTCTTTTATCAGTATAACATATTTTTCGGGAGTTTGATATGAGAAAATTCAAACTGTTGCCTATAATATTGGCGCTGGTCCTCGCCGTGTCCCTTGTGCCCGTCCCGAAGGCGCAGGCCATGGAGGACCTCGTGATAGACGCCACGGCGGCGTACCTCGTCGAGCTCAACACGGGAGACGTGCTCTTTGCCAAGAACGAGCACATGAAGCTCTTCCCCGCCTCCACGACGAAGATACTGACCGTCCTGCTCGCCATCGAGGCCATCGAGCGCGGCGAGGCGGACTACCGCGACATGGTGACCGCCACGGATAACTGCCGCTTCGACCTGACGTGGGACAGCAGCACCGTCGGCATCACGGCCGGCGAGTCGCTGAGCCTTGAAAACCTCATCGTCTGCGCCCTCGTCGCGAGCGCGAACGAGGCCTGCAACGTCATCGCCGAGTACATAAGCGGCTCGATAAGCGAGTTCGTCGACCTCATGAACGCGAGAGCGACGGAGCTTGGCTGCAAAAACACCCACTTCGCGAACACGCACGGCCTGCCGAACGAGGACCACTACTCCTCGGCCTACGACCTGCATCTTATAGCGAAAGAGGCTATGACGCACGAGAAGTTCATGCAGATGTGCAACTACGTCGACTACACCGTCCCCGCGACGAACAAGTCCGACGAGCGCCACATCAAGACCACGAACGAGCTCATCGATCCCGCTTCCAACTACTATAACTCCTCCGCCTCCGGCATCAAGACCGGCAGCACGGACGCGGCGGGCTTCTGCCTCGTCTCCTCGGCGGAGAAAAACGAGATAAGGCTCCTCTCCGTCATCCTCGGCGCGAAGGCCGTCGCCACAGGCAACGGAGCCTACCGCATCGACAGCTTCACGGAGACCGGCTATATGTTCAGATGGGTCTTCGCCAACTACTCCTGGCGCGAGATCCTCTCTGCGACCGAGCTCGTCGCGGAGCTGCCCGTCGCGCTCGGCGAGGGCATGGACAGCGTCATCGTCCACCCGGAGACGTCGCTGCGCGACCTCATCCCGAACGACCTTGATATCGACAAGGAGTACAAGGCCGACATAGACATCTACTGTCAGCACGAGGGAGCCGAGCCGCTGACGGCCCCCATCGAGATAGGCGAGGAGCTCGGCACCATCACGCTTACTTACAAGGGCGAGACCTTCGGGCCCGTCAAGCTCATCGCGAACACGGACGTCCCACTCTCGAAGATCGAATACATGAAGTCGCGCATAAAGGCCACGTTCCAGAAGCCGTGGCTCAAATGGACGATACTCGGCATTCTTTTCATCTTCCTGCTCTACATCGCCTTTATAATCCGCTACAATATTCTTAAATACCGCCACAAGAAGAAGCTGCAGGCGCGCCGCGAGGCCGCCGAGCGCGAAAGGCGCTGAGCCGCCCCTCCCCTTCCGGGCGCGAAAAAAGCATACAAAAAGGCCATCCCGATAAGTTCGGGATGGCCTTTCTTATTTGAGGTTTACTCTTCCTCGGCCTGAGCCTTGGCTTCCTCGATGACCTTCTGCTGGACGTTGCCGGGAGCTTCCTCGTATCTGACGAACTTGCAGGAGAAGCTTCCGCGGCCCTGAGTCATGGAGCGGAGGTCTATCGTGTACGAGCCCATCTCAGCGAGCGGTACCTCGGCCTCGACGGTCTGCATGCCGTCCTCGGCGGTCATGCCGAGCACGGTGCCGCGGCGCTTGGAGGAGATGTCGCTCATGATGTCGCCGAGGTTGGAGTCGGGGATGGTGACCTTCAGCAGGCCGATCGGCTCGAGGATGGTAGGCTTGGCGTTGGGGATGCCCTCCTGATAAGCGAGGCGGGCGGCGGTCTGGAACGCCATATCGTTGGAGTCGACGGGGTGATACGAGCCGTCGTACAGCGTCGCCTTCAGGCCGACGAGCGGGTAGCCGGCGAGCACGCCCTTCTGGACGGCGTTGCGCAGGCCCTTCTCGACGGACGGGAAGAAGTTCTTGGGAACGGAGCCGCCGAAGACCTCCTCGGCAAAGACCATCTCGTCGGAATCGTACTGGGGCTCGAAGCGGATCCACACGTCGCCGAACTGGCCGCTGCCGCCGGACTGCTTCTTGTGGCGGCCGTGAGCCTCGACCTTGCCCTTTATCTTCTCGCGGTAAGCGACCTTGGCGGGCTTGAGCTCGACGTCGACGCCGAAGCGGCTCTTGAGCTTGGAGCACAGGACGTCGATCTGGATGTCGCCGGCGCCTGAGACGACCATCTGATGGGTCTCGGGGTTGTTGACGACGGTGAAGGAGATGTCCTCCTCGTTGAGTCTGGCAAGGCCGGTGCCGACCTTGTCGTCCTGACCCTTGGTCTTGGGGGCGATGGCCATGGAGTAAACGGGCTCGGCGATCTCGATGGGCGGGAACTCGACCTCGTTCTTCGGATCGCAGACGGTGTCGCCCGTCTTCCACTCCATCTTGCCGACGGCGACGATGTCGCCGCAGCAGACTTCCTTGACCTCGGTGTTCTTCTTGCCGCACATCGTATACAGACGGCCGAGCTTGTCGGTCGAGGAGGCGCGGACGTTGCGCAGGGACATGTCGGCGGTGATATTGCCGGACATGACTTTCACGAAGCTGTACTTGCCGAACTGGTCGGACACGGTCTTGAACACGAAGCCCGCGGTCGGACCGGCGGGGTTGATGCCCTCGACGTCGGAGGGGGCGGGAACGTAGTCGACGATGGCCTGAAGCAGAGCCTCGGTGCCGACTCCGTCGACGGCGCAGGAGGCGACGACGGGGATGACGCCGCGGTCCTTCATGCCTATCTTGAGGCCCTTGATGATCTGCTCCTCGGAGAGCTCCATCGTATCGAAGAAGACTTCCATGAGCTCCTCGTCGGCGCCCGCGGCGGCCTCCATGAGAGCCTCGCGGAGGCTCGAGGCCTTGCCCTCGTCGGCGGCGGGGACGGCGCCCTTGGTCGTCTTGCCGTTGTTGGTGACGTAGGCGACGTTGTGCACGAGGTCGATGACGCCCTTGCCGTCGCTCGTCGGAGCGGTCACGGCGCAGACGATGCTGCCGTACTTTTCCTGAAGGGCGCTGAGGACGGAATCGAAATCGCCGTGCTCCTCGTCGATCTTGGAGACGCAGAACATCGTCGGCAGGTTCGCGGCCTTGAGCGTCTTCCAGGTGCGCTCGGCGCCGACGGAGATGCCGTCCTTGGCGGTGATGAGGATGATGCCGGCCTCAACGGCGCGGATGGCGCACGCGACCTCGCCCACGAAGTCGAAATAGCCCGGGCAGTCGAGAACGTTGATCTTGCAGCCGCCGAATTCGACGGGGGCGATCGCGGTCGATATCGTGATCTGACGCTTTATCTCTTCCGCGTCATAGTCGCAGACGGTGTTGCCGTCGGGCACCTTGCCCTGACGGTCGATAGCGCCGGTGACGAAAAGCATGCTCTCCGCGAGAGTGGTCTTGCCGCTGTTGCCGTGCCCCAGAAGAGCGACGTTGCGGATCTTGTCTGTCGAGTAGCTCATAGTAAATCCAGTCCTCTCATATCATATATAAATCACTTTTATTGATCGCAGACTAAACACAACTTTGAAATTATACACTAATCGCGCCGATTTATCAACAGGAATTCTTACGTTTCGTTGAGCAGCAGCACGGCCGCCGTCCAGAGCGCGAGGAAGGCCGTCACGTTGCCGGCGCTGCCGGCCGAGAAGGACGAGCCCGCGCAGATGACGAACATTATAAGCAGGCCGATTATCGCGCCCGCCGCCGTTATGAGATTGCCGAGTCGGACCTTGCGCACGAGGTCGCGCCCTCTGCGGGCGATCTCGACGAAATGCGCGAGCCCTTCCCTGCTCATGACGGCGCTCGGCTTGAGGTCGGGCGTCTCGGTATCGGCGGAGAGCTTGTAGCGCGCCTCGAAGCTCAGAAAATCGACGTTCTCGGTCGATATCTTGAACTTGGACTTTATCATCGCGGGCGTAATGGAGAAATCGCGCACCGCGAAAAGCGGCCTTATCTTCGAGCGCAGCAGCGACACGAGCGCGTTCTGCACCATGTCGACGGGGGTGTAGTTTACGATGAAGACGCCGGCGAGCTCGTCGTTTATGGCGGTGAACACGGCGGTCTTGAGATTGAGGTTCGGCGCGAGGCGTACGCCCATGAGGTTCATGAACGCGGCCGAGCCGACGATGACCCTGTCGCCGTTTATCATCGCGCCGACGCCGCCTCCCTCGTAGCAGGAGAACTCGTCGACCCTGTATATGCTGCAGGCGTATTCCTTCAGCAGGTCGCCGAAGAGGCGCGTCAGGCCGGAGCCGGAGGCGATTATGAGGCTCGCCGTATAGGATACGACCGTCTCGACGGACATGGACGAGAAGGACTTGACGCCGCCGAGGGAGAGCGTGTTCTCCGGGAAGAGGTCGCTGTCCTTGACGACGAGGCCGACCGCGTCGTTTATGTCCTTCGCGCCGCTCCAGCCGGCGAGAGCCGCGCCGGAGGAGGCGAGCTTCTTGGCGCATCTGTTGAACGGAAGATTGAATATAAGCGCGGCGGAGGCGCACGAGGAGACCGCAGTCAGCGCGGAAAGGCAGTGGATGAAGTTGCCGCTCTGGCCGCGGAACACGGACGTTATCAGCGCGAAGACTATCGAGATGATGATGACGAGCGGGGCGAAGCGCTTGTAGAAGTTCTCGCTGCGGTCGCACTCGAGGCTCTTGGAGATGAAGCCCTGCGCGGAGCCGAGCTTTTTTGTCAGGACGAGGCCCTCGTCGGCGCGCTCCCACTCGGCGGTCACGAGCGTCGGCAGGTGCGCCGTCCTCATGGTCCTGAACGTCGTCTTATAGGCCGACTTGGAAAGGCGCGAGCCCCACATCGCGCACAGCAGCGCGAATATGGCCGGCGCGCAGTAGGGCTGGCCGAACCTCGCCGTATCGGCGAGGACTATATACACGGCGTCGGCGGCGGCGACCACGGCCGCGACAGCGGCGAGGGAATCTCCGCCGGCATGGAACGTCACGAGATTTCGTATCCCGCGCAGGAACACGTCGAGCCCGAGCACGACGCTCAGCAGCAGCAGGCCGAGCTGGACGAGCGCGGCCGTCTGCGCTCCGCCGAGGAAGGTCTCTGCGTCGGCGTGTCTGCCGGAGAAGGCTATTATCGCGGAAGCAATAGCGAGGATGAGGACGAGCAGGGTCCTGCGCGTCACGGACTTGACGCCGGAGGAATATATCTCCTCGGCCTCGGCGGCGGTGAGCTCGCGCTCGGCGACCTCCTCCTCGGCCTGCTCGACTATCTTCTGCTCCTCGCGGGCGCGGCGCTTTCTGGCTGCCTTGGAGGCTATCGTCTCCTCGACCTCGTCGGCCACGTCCTCTATCGTCTCGGGCCGGGCGTAGCGCCCGACGCCGAAGAACATCTGCTCCTCGTCGGTCATGGCGAGATCGGATTCGCGCTTCTCGCTCTCGGCCTGCTCGCGCTCGAGCCTCTCGATGCGCGCGGCCTCGAGCACGGACTCGCGGACGCTCCGCTCCTCGACCTCGCGTCTTACGCGGCGTCCGCCCTCCTTCGTGGGCTTCTCGGAGTCGTCGCCGGAGCGCTTTTTTAGCCCGAAGACGCTCAGGAACGGCTTTTTCGCGGGCTCCGCCCCGCGCTCCATATCGAACGCGGGCGTCTCGGGCTTATCCAGCGGCTTCTTCTCGGCGGGAACGTACTCCGTGACCTCCTCGTCGTCGCCCTCGTCGTCCCTGAGCTGGACGGTCGGCACGGCGGACTGCGGGTCGCTGAGCTCGCGTGTCATCTCCTCGATGATCTTCGCGGCCTGCGCCTCGAGGTCTTCCTTTGAGAGCTTGCGCTCCCCCGCTATGTAAGCGTTGCCTTTATACTCTGCGAGGATGGATTCGAGGGTGTATTCCTCTTCCTCCGGGATCTCGGGAGATTTGTTGATCTCGTTTTCGGCCATAAGGACTCCGTTTAGGTTATTTCGAATGTCTCTGCCTGACGGCTTCGAACATGACGACGGCCGCGGCTGCGGACGCGTTGAGAGAATTCACTTTTCCGAACATCGGGATGGAGACGAGAAAATCGCACTTTTCCGTCACGAGACGGCCCATGCCCTCGCCCTCGGAGCCGATAACGAGCGCCATGGGGCCGGTCATGTCCGTCTTCCAGAGCTCGCTCGAGCCCTCTGCGGCGGTCCCGTATATCCAGACGCCGGCCTGCTTGAGCTCGTCCATGGCGGAAGGGATGTTCGCGACCTTGGCGATGAGCATGTGCTCGACCGCGCCGGCGGAGGTCTTCTCCACGACGGCGGTCACGCCCGAGCTCCTGTGGCGCGGGATGACGACGCCGTGCGCTCCGGCGACCTCGGCGGTCCTGATTATGGCGCCGAGGTTGTGGGGGTCGGTTATCTCGTCGCAGATGACTATGAAGGGCGCTTCGCCGCGCTCGGCGGCGAGCGCGAGGACGTCTGCGACCGTCGAATACTCGCGGGCGGCGGCGACGGCTATCACGCCCTGATGGGCGTGGGTCGAGCTCATGAAGTCGAGCTTGCGCCTGTCGACCGTCGAGACGGCGGCTCCGGCGGCTCTCGCCTTGGCGGCGATGAAGCCGAGCGCCTTGTCCCCGTCGTCGCGCGCTATGTAGACCTTGTCTATCGCGCGGCCGGCCTTGAGGGCCTCGAGGACGGCGTTCCTGCCCTCGATGCGGCTTTCGTCGTTGGGATCGTACGCCATTACAGATACTTCCTGAGCGCGTCGGCCTTGTCGGTCTTCTCCCACGGGAGATCGAGGTCGTCCCTGCCGAAGTGGCCGTAGGCGGCCGTGCCGGAATAGATCGGGCGGCGCAGGTCGAGGTGCTCGATGATGCTCGCGGGGCGCAGGTCGAACTCCTTGAGGATTATCTCCCTGAGCCTGTCGTCGGGGAGCTTTCCGGTCCCCTTCGTGTCGACGAGGACGGAGAGCGGATGCGCGACGCCGATGGCGTACGCGACCTCGATGGAGCACTGCTTGGCGAGGCCCGCCGCGACGACGTTCTTGGCTATGTAGCGCGTCATGTAGGCGGCGCTGCGGTCGACCTTCGTCGGGTCCTTGCCGGA